>JAJEIJ010000017.1:0-167688 GCA_022827725.1 Acidimicrobiia bacterium | reverse complement strand
AACTACAAATTCAGATCAGAACCCGACCGCCGACGCCGACTCCAGACCTGGGTCCACAACTACAATCTCCACAGGCACCACACCGCCATCGCAGGCACACCAGCCAGCCGCGTCAACAATCTCTATGGACATTACAGCTAGGTCTGAAACGTGCGGAGATTGTTGACAGTCGGGGCCTTTGGTGAGAGGAAAATCCTACGGACGAGAAAGAGCAGCAGCGCAAGATTCGGCACCGCCTCCAACCCCCACCCCGGCCCCACAACCCACCTGCCGTCCCACCAGCAGCAAACCGCAGCCTGAACTCACACCGCTCTCTAAGGCACGCCTATGTTGGGCTCTGTGAATGCCAGCACGCACCAACAGTTAGCGAACTTCATCTGGAAGATCTGCAATCTGCTGCGGGGACCCTATAAGCGCAACGAGTATCGGAAGGTGATCTTGCCGTTGACGGTGCTGCGGCGGTTCGACTGCGTTCTTGCGGACACCAAGCAAGCGGTGCTCGCCGCCCACGAAGAGCACGCCGGCCAGCCGGACACTGTTCGCGAGCAGCTCTTGGAGGCGGCGTCGGGGCTTCCGTTCTACAACACGTCGAAGCTGGATTTCGACAGGCTGCTGGACGACCCGAATCTGCTGGCTCAGAACCTCAATGCCTACATAGGCGGCTTCTCGGAGAACGTACGGGAGGTCATCGAACGGTTCGAGTTTGGCGATCACATCGCCCGCATGGACGAGAAGAATCTGCTGTACGAAGTGATGAAGGCATTCGGCGGGGTAGACCTGTCGGTGGAGCGCGTCGACAACATGCAGATGGGTTACGTGTTCGAAGAACTCATCCGGATCGGGGCTGAGCAGTCCAATGAGGAGGCGGGAGAGCACTTCACACCGCGGGAGGTGATTCGGCTGATGGTCAGCCTTTTACTGTCGCCCGAACGCGACTTGGGCAAGAGCCATGTCGTCAAGACGATCTACGACCCCGCCTGCGGGACCGGCGGGATGCTGTCGGTGGCTGAGGAGTATCTGCTGGAGCACAATCGGGAGTCGCGCCCGATCCTGTACGGGCAGGACTACAACGACGAAGCCTGGGCGGTGTGCAAATCCGACATGCTGCTCAAAGGGCAGGACGCGGACAACATCATTCGTGGTGACACGTTTACCAGCGACGGTTTCCAACGGCACTCCGACGGGAAGCCCTGGACGTTCGACTACATGCTTGCCAACCCGCCCTTCGGAGTGGAATGGAAACAGCAGCGCCAGGTCATCGAACGTGAGCACGACACACTCGGATACGACGGGCGCTTCGGCGCCGGCACACCGAGGATCAACGACGGGTCGCTGCTGTTCCTTCAGCACATGTTGTCCAAGATGCAGCGTGTCGACGAGGACGGTGCGGGCGGCAGCCGCATCGCCATCGTGTTCAACGGGTCACCGCTGTTCGCTGGAGACGCGGGAAGCGGAGAGAGCGACATCCGACGGTGGATCATCGAAAGCGACTGGCTGGAAGCGATTGTGGCTTTGCCCGACCAGATGTTCTACAACACCGGCATCTCCACCTACATCTGGATTCTGACCAACCGCAAAGAGCAGCACCGCAAGGGCAAGGTGCAACTCATCGACGGTCGCCAATTCTTCGTGAAGATGCGCAAAAGCCTGGGCAACAAGCGCAACGAACTCTCCCCAGCCCAAATTGACCACCTCACCACGATTCACGGCAACTTCATCGACGGTGAGGCTCGCGACTTCACAGACGAAGACCCCGTAACCCATGAGCCCCGCACCCGCTCTCGCGCCGTCAGCAAGATTTTCGACAACAGCGACTTCGGCTACCAGAAGATCACCGTTGAGAGACCGCTGCGGCTAAGGTTCCCCCCCCCCCCCCCGATCTCGACAGCCGCCTAGAGAGCCAACGGGAATTCGCCAATCTGGCGAAGAGCAGAAAACGTCCTGGACCCGAACACGATGCCGAGGTGGCTTCGGGCAAACGCCGCCAAGAGTTGATCCGAGCGCTGCTGGATGCAGTCGCCGACGAGACGGGCGACGCGGTTATCAACGACCGCGACGCGTTTCTCAAAACCGTCCGGGACACTGCCAAAGCCGCTGGCGCGAGGCTGTCTGCACCTGAGCTGAAGGCCATAGTCGCGGCCGTCGGGAAACGCGACCCCAACGCCACAATCTGCACGGACAAGAACGGCGACCCCGAGTCAGACCCAGAGCTGCGCGACACCGAAACCGTCCCACTCAATGAGGCCATTGACGACTACATGGCTCGAGAGGTGCTGCCCCACGTTGCCGACGCGTGGGTAAACCACACCAAGACCAAGATCGGCTACGAAATCCCCCTCAACAGGCATTTCTACGTCTACGAACCACCCCGTCCGTTAGACGAAATCGAAGCCGACCTGCAAGCACTCGAACACGAAATCGTCGAAATGCTCGCAGAGGTCACCTCGTGAAGCCGCCCTATCCCAGCTACAGACCCTCGGTCTCGGAGTGGCTCGAAGAAGTGCCGAAGCACTGGGAGGTCAAGAGGCTGGGGTATATCGCGGACTACCGCACCAGCAACGTGGACAAGAAGTCCAATGACCAAGAGTTGCCAGTGAGGTTATGCAACTACACGGATGTCTATCACCAGGAACGCATCCGAGCTAGCGACGGTGAGTTCATGGAGGCAACCGCCTCGGCGCAGGAGATCGCTAGGTTCAAGCTGAGCGTTGGAGATGTCCCGATCACCAAAGACTCGGAAGACTGGACAGATATCGCTGTTCCCGCCCTAGTTGAAGAGACTGCAGATGACTTTGTTTGCGGTTACCACTTGGGCATCATCCGACCTGACTCACTGGCGGACCCTGCGTTCGTCTTTCGGGCCATGCAATCGGTGACCGTGAACTCGCAGCTACAAGTCTCGGCATCTGGCGTTACCCGCTACGGCTTGCCGAAACCCGCGGTTAGTGAGGCGCTAATCCCTGTACCACCACTGTCGGAGCAACGTGCCATCGCCGGATTCCTCGATCACGCGACCGCGAAGGTGGATGCTCTGGTAGCGAAGAAGCGGCAGTTGATCGACCGGCTCGCCGAATACCGGATAGTGCTCATCACCCGGACGGTTACCAAAGGGCTTCCACCTGATGTCGCCAAAGCCGAAGGGTTCGAGCCGTCACCACCGCTCAAGCCGTCAGGGGTTGAGGAACTCGGAGCCGTGCCAGAGCACTGGGTGGTATTGCCGCTGGGGCGAGTCGGCCGGTTCTTCAAGGGTGGAGGAGGAACCAAGGCTGATGAAGTCGACGGTGGGATTCCCTGCGTGCGATATGGGGATCTCTACACACAGCACCAGTTCCACATAAGGCGCAGCCGAGCTGGCATCGCTGAAGCGAGCACCAGTCAATACCAGCTATTGCGATATGGAGACCTGCTGTTCGCTGGGTCGGGAGAATCCCTCGAAGAAATAGGCAAGTCGGCGGTCAATCTCATTGATGATCGCGCCTACTGCGGCGGTGATGTCATCGTGTTCAGACCCTTCAACGAGATTGATGCAACCTTCCTTGGTTACGCCGCTGATTGCCTCCCTGCCATCTACCAGAAGACTTGCATGGGGCGAGGCGTCACGGTCATGCACATCTACAGCAGCGAACTCAAGGAACTGCAAATGCCCCTTCCACCCCTCGACGAACAGCGAGCTATTGCAGCGTTTCTTGACCGCCAGACAGAGCGCATCGAGGCTCTCTCTGCTCGGGTAAGGGCAGCCATCGAGCGGCTCACCGAATATCGCTCGGCACTCATCACGGCGACGGTCAACGGGAAGATCGACGTGAGGGATCGTGAGCCAGTCGAAACAGGAGCCAACGCATGACCAACCAGACGGACGAGGGGGCGTTTGAGTCGACGGTGGAGTCGATGCTGGTCGAGGGCGGCTGGCACAGGGGCGATCCAGCCGAGTGGGATGTGGAGCGATCTGTGTTCCCCGCCCGGGTGGTCGCGTTCCTGCGGGCTGCTCAGCCTGAGCTGTGGGGTCAGTTGGTCGCTCAGCACGGCGCGAATTTAGAAACGATGGTTGTGGACCAGTTGGCTAAGCAACTCGACATCAAGGGAACTCTTGGGGTGCTGAGACAGGGCTTCAAGTTCCAGGGCAAGACGCTGCAGATGGCGTTCTTCAAACCGGCCAACAAGCTCAACCCTGACGCCATGGCGCAGTTCGACCTAAACGAGCTCACGGTGACGCGCCAGGTTCGGTGCCACCCCGGCAAGGGCGACACCATCGACTTGTTATTCGCACTCAACGGTGTGCCGGTGGCGACTTGCGAGCTGAAGAATCCGATGACAGGTCAGACGTGGCGGAATGCCATTCGTCAGTACAAGGAGGATCGCGACCCCAACGCTCCTGTGTTTAAATTCTCCAAACGCGCTCTCGTGCATTTCGCTGCTGACACCGACGAAGTTCACATGGCCACGCGGCTGGCAAAGAACAAGACTCGGTTCTTACCGTTCAACCGGGGCAGCGCCCCCGGCGATATCAGGTGCGGGGCGGGCAACCCGGAGCATCCGTCGGGATATCGCAGTGTCTACTTCTGGCAGGAGGTTCTTGAGCGGGCTCGTTTCTTAGACATCTTGGGTCACTATGTGTTCGTCGAGCGCCGCGACGAGAAGGTCTACGGCGAGGATGGCGCGCGCACCATAAGACGGGAGATGTTGGTGTTCCCCCGCTACCACCAGCTCGATGCGGTGGACAGCCTTGTGGAGATGGCTCGAGTGGAGGGACCGGGGAACAACTACCTGATCCAGCATTCCGCGGGCAGCGGAAAGACAAACAGCATCTCTTGGCTGTCGCATCGGCTGGCAAGCCTGCACACCGACATCGACGACAAGGTGTTCGACTGCGTTCTGGTCATCACGGATCGGCGGGTCCTAGACCGGCAGCTTCAAGACGCCATCTACCAGATCGAACACGCCCAGGGAGTTGTCCAGGCCATCGACGAGGATTCGAAACAGCTAGCCCAGGCTCTTGTGGACGGGACGAAGATCGTGATTACGACCTTGCAGAAGTTCCCGTTCGTCATGCAGGGCCTGCTGTCCATCGCCGGCGCTGGCTCTCCCGACGCACCCAATAGAGATGAGCAGTTCCAAACAACGGAGTGGAGGCAGAAGATCGCTGGGCGGCGTTATGCGGTAATCGTCGATGAGGCACATTCCAGTCAGACCGGGGAGAGTGCCCGCGACATGAAGGCGATCCTGGGAGAGCGCTCACAGGCAGCTTTGGAGAGCGTTGAGGACTGGGAGGATGGGCTGAACGCTGTAGTGGAATCCCGAGGTCCACAGCCGAATCTGTCGTTCTTCGCGTTCACTGCCACCCCCAAGGGCAAGACCATTGAGCTTTTTGGACGGCAAGGAACCGGCGCCAATCCCGAGGCGTTTCACGTTTACAGCATGCGCCAGGCCATTGAGGAGGGTTTCATCCTTGATGTGCTGCGGAACTACACCGACTACGACACCTACTACAGGATCGCTAGAAATGCCGCCGATGACCCTGAGTACCCGGAGCGCCGCGCGGCTAGGGCCCTCAGCAAGTACGCGTCGATCCATCCCCACAACCTTGCCCAGAAGACTGAGGTCATCATCGAGCACTTCCGCGCCAACGTCAGGCACCGGATGGGCGGCAAGGCCAAGGCGATGGTGGTCACATCGTCGCGGCTCCACGCCGTGCGCTACATGCGGGCGTTTGAGGACTACATCAGCCAGAAGGGATACACCGACATTCGCCCGCTGGTCGCGTTCAGCGGCACCGTTACCGATCCCGACACCGGTGAGGATTTCACCGAGCCCGGTATGAACACTGACATCGTGAGCGGCAAGCCGATCAGCGAGTCGGCGCTGCCGGCCCGCTTCGACTCGCCCGACTACCAGATACTCCTCGTGGCCGAGAAGTACCAGACCGGTTTCGACCAACCGTTGTTGCAGGCGATGTACGTCGACAAGCGCCTCGATGGGGTCCAGGCCGTGCAAACGCTTTCGCGCCTCAACCGGGTGGCTCCTGGTAAGAGCGACCCATTCGTGTTGGATTTCGTCAACGATCCCGAGGACATTGGCGCGGCCTTCGCCCCCTACTACGACCAGACCCAGCTTGAAGCCCAATCAGATCCGAACCTCCTCGACGGCCTCAAGTACGAGCTCGATGAGATGCAGGTGTACCACCACGACGAAGTGGAGCGGTTCGCCCAGGTGTACTTTCAGCCTTTCGACAAACGCCAAGACGGCGACCATGCACGGTTGGTGTTGGAACTTCAACCCGCTGTTGACCGGTTCAGACACCTTGAAGAAGACGAACAGGCCAGGTTCCGCGATCGGCTCGGAGCGTTCGTCCGGCTCTATGCCTTCATCAGCCAGATCATCCCGTATGCCGACAGCGAACTTGAACAACTCGCAGCATTCGCCAGAAGGCTGCTGCCCAGCCTTCGCGACGACATGCTGGAACAGCTGCGCCTTGAAGATGAGGTGGAGTTGGAGTACTACCGCCTACAGCATGTCTCCACCGGAGCCATCGACCTAGCCAACGAGGGCACAGCGGTCAGAAGTCCAACTGAAGTGGGCACCGGCCGCACCGATGAGGACGAGGCCCCGCTCTCAGAGATCATCGCCAACCTCAACGACCGATTCGGCACGGCCTTTGACGATTCAGACCGGCTGTTCTTCGAGCAGATACAAGAAGATGGGGTCAACAACGAGAACATCAGCCAGACCGCCGAAGCCAACCCCTTCGAGAAGTTCGAACTCGCCATGCGCCAAGAACTGCCGAAACTGATGATCGAACGCATGGCCGACAACGACGAAATCGTCAAACGCTGCCTCAACGACCCCGACTTCCAAGCAATCGTCTACGCCGGCCTAGCCAGAGGCATCTACGAAACAGTCACCGCCCAGTAAGAACAGGTGGCCTAACGAGTCACCGCGACCAAGATGGAGGACTCACATCAGCGGGTGCCCATGCACGCTTGGCAAGGTGAAAGAGGTTTTGGCCGTCGATCAGCACAATGGTGCGCACAAAAAACACCCGCCCGGGGACGGATCAAAGCGATCCGTCCAGCGGGCGGGGAATGATAGCTGAAGGGTAGCGCGAGAACGCCCGGACATCAACGAGACACCGCCAACCCCATTGGCTGCGCATGTCTGCTTTTTCGCATTTTCTGATCATTTTCAAGGGGGATTGTGTCACTGGGGCCGGTATAATTTTATTTATGGAATTTACATTGAATCCCAGCACAAACGGCGCTGATGCCGGTCTTGGTGCGGGTTTCGGTTTCCCGGATTATTCCGAGGCGGGCGCTTCGGAGCTGTTGGGGTTGATGGGCCAGGCCGATCTGCTGCGCCGCCGGGCTGAGGGGTATCTGGTCGGGCTGGTTGTGCGCTACGGCGAACTCGAGGGGCCGGGTGCGGCTGCCACGGTGTGCCACCAATTCGGCATCAGCGCCTACCGGGCCCGCCAACTGGCCAAGACCGCCCAGGGCGTCGCGGCCATGCCCCAGATTCTCGGTGCGGTCCAGGATGGTCTCATTTCGGCGGATCAGGCCGGGATGGTGTCCGAGTCGCACAAGCGCGCGCCGATGAGCGAACAAGATCAACAAGAGCTGTTGGATCTGGGTGGCTGGCAGGGCCATGACGAATTCAAGAAAACTGTCGCCGCTCGCGAAGACCAGCGCCGCGCCGACGACGGGATGAGCCGGGCCGAGCGCCAGCGGGCCCGCCGATCCGCCAAGGTGTTCGACGGAGCTGGCGGCATGGTCGTTTTGCACGCTGAGCTTGATCTGATCTCCGGTGATCGGGTCAAGACCGCTCTGGGCACCATGAGCACCAAGATGCTCGGCGACGACATCGCCTTCGACCCCATCCGCACCTTCGAGCAGCGCAACGCGGATGCCTTGGTAGCGCTCATAACCCAACAGCCCGCTGACAACGCCAACCCCGCCGCGGGCGTACCCGACTGCGGGATCCGCCCGCAGAAGACCGTGTTGGTGGTCTCCGCCGACTACGACGCCATCGAGGGCCGGCTCACCAGCGCCGGGTTCATCGACGGCACCCACATCGACCTAGACGAGATCCGCCGCCTAGCCTGCGACGCCGACATCGTCCCGATGATCTTCGCCGCCGACGGGCAGCCCCTCTATGTGGGCAGAGCTCAAAGAGCGGTCACCAAGGCCCAAAAGCTGGCCCTGTACAAGAGAGACGGGGGCTGCTTGGGCTGCGGCCTCCGACCACAGGTGTGCGACGCCCACCACATCCAGTCCTGGGAACAAAACGGGCCCACCGACATCACCAACCTGGTGCTGTTGTGCCCCCGCTGCCACACCAAAGTCCACAAACACCACCACACCATCGAACACGACACCGTCAACGGCCGGTATCGCCTCAAACCCCCAGCACGACCCAGCCCCACAACCCACCCGCCGCCCGCTGAACAACTGATCGCTGCCTGACCGGATACGGGACCAGTAACGAAATCTGGCTAGGTCAGATCTTCCAGTCTTGCAGCATGAGCTGCATCACGGTTACGTCTATCCAGCGGCCGAATTTGCGGCCTACTTCGCGCTCGGTGCCGGCTACTTCGAATCCCACGGAGCGGTGGACGGCGACCGATGCCTCGTTTTGCCCGGATATGCGGGCGATCACGGTGTGGAACCCGTGGGTTTGGGCTAGTCCGATTATCTCCATCAACAAGGCCCGGCCGATGCCTTTGCCGCGGTGGTCCTGGTGGACATACACCGAGTTCTCCACCGTGGTGTTGTAGGCCGGACGGGTATGGAAGGGCGATAGCGACGAGAAACCCAGCACGGTGTCATCGTCGTCATCCGGCGTGGCCACCAGCACGGCGTGAACCCCGCTGCGGTCTTGCAACCAGGTCCGCTGGGCAGCCACGGTTCGAGGCTCCAACTCGAAAATGCTGGTCCCGTTGAGAATCTCGTAGTTGACGATCTCCCGAATACCCTCGGCATCAGACAGCCTCGCTGCTCGAATCGCCACCGGCTGCACCGTACCGCTCGTCACCTCCCAATTCTGGCTTTCCCGCCCCTGGCACAGAGTGGCAATATTGGCGTCGCAAAGGGATAGAGTTCCCAGCCCGCCTCCTTAGCTCAGTCGGCAGAGCGTTTCCATGGTAAGGAAAAGGTCGAGAGTTCGATTCTCTCAGGAGGCTCAGGGCCACTTCGGCGGTTTCCAGCCGCTGAAAGGCCCCGGGGCGGCGTAGCTCAGTCGGTAAGAGCGCTCGACTCATAATCGAGAGGTCGCCAGTTCGAGTCTGGCCGCCGCTACCACCCACCCTTTCGCCCCGCTGCGGGCCAGCGATAGGGTGGCTCTATCGAACCCGCAGCATCTCGCGAGCACGTCCCCGACGACGCCGAACTGGTGGAAGCCGCCCGCCGAGGCGACCGCGACGCGTTCAACGAGCTGGTACGGGCCACCTACAGGGATATCTACGCGTTGGCCTACCGGCTCACCGGCAACCGGGACGACGCCGGCGACGTGGTGCAAGACGCCTATGTCCGGGCCTACCGGGCGATCCGCCGCTTTCGGGGCGACTCCAGCTTCTCCACCTGGATGTACCGCATTACCAGCAACTGCGCCTCCACCCATTTGAGCCGCCGAACCCGCCAGCGCACCGAGGAGCTGAGCGACGACGACTCCATCGTCGACCTTCGACCGGAGCAGGATCCCAGCCTGCGAGCCGAGGCCGCCGTCCTGCGCCACCACATCGACCGGGCGATACGGGCGCTGCCCGAGCGGTTGCGCCAAGTGGTAGTGCTGCGTGATCTGCACGACCTATCCCACAGCGAGATCGCCGCCGAGTTGGGCATCACCACCTCGGCGGCCAAGGTCCGACTCCATCGGGCCCGACAGCGCCTGCGCGCCGTGCTCCAGCGCACTGCTGAGTTCGACGCCGACCAGGCCGCGCTTCCGGACCAAGGACAGCAAGATGAGGCGGCCTCATGATCAATGACGCCACCCGGTCATTCGACCACCGTCCCCCAGCCGAGGCGCCCCCCACCCTGGTGTGGAAGGTCATGGCCCGGCTCGATCAATACGACCGGCGCCGACAGCTCATCCGGCGCTTCCTGGCCGCCACCACCCTGGCGGTTATCACCGTCCTCTTCCGCCGTCGAGTCCGCCGATAGTCATCCGGCCCCCTGATTTCGTATTGGGATGACTTCTATCGGCATCCATAACTCCGACTGCTCCTGTCGAAGTAGGGCGCTCGATTTCGTATTGGGATGGCCCCGGCTGGCGCTGTAGCCTTGTCTTGCCCCTAACGAACGAAGGGCAGTGGCTCAATTGGTAGAGCACCGGTCTCCAAAACCGGCGGTTGGGGGTTCGAGTCCCTCCTGCCCTGCGCAAGCAAGCCCGTCTCCCTAGTGCCGGGTGCACTGGAGTCAGCATGACCGACCTGAACCGACAACAGAAGAGGATGGCCAAGAAACAGGGCTTTGTCGACGAGGAAGGCACCCCGGTCCGCGACCGCCGCCAGCCTCGAAATCAGCCCCGCCCCGGCGAAGAGCGGGTAGGACCGGCCCAATTCCTGCGCGAGGTGCGCGGCGAGCTCCGCAAGGTGTCGTGGCCCCGGCGCGAGGAAGTCGTCAACTACTCCATCGTGGTGCTGGTGGTGTTGGTGCTGCTCACCACGGCCATCGGCCTGCTCGACTGGGGCTTCAGCGAAGCCATCCTGAAATTGTTCGATCGATGAGTCCCGAGGTAGACGAAACCGAAATGACTGACCTCTTCCCCACCACCACCGCCGATGCGCCCGACTCGGAATCCGAGACGATCGACGCCGACACGCCGGTTGACGCCGCCGAGGCCGCGGCCGCTTTGCTGCCCACCGGGCCTGGCGCCCAGCCCGAGCCCGAGGTCCCCGACCCAGCTGGCGACAGCTTTCTTGACGACGCTGCCCCGCCAGAGGATGCGGCCGAGGTAATCGACGCCGAAGACCTGGTCTATGAGAAGGCCGAAGAAGAAGTCGAAACCATCAGCCCCTACGACATGCCCGGGAAGTGGTACGTGGTCCACACCCAGTCGGGCTATGAGAACAAGGTCCAGCAGAATATCGAAGCCCGCCGCAAGACCATGGACATGGAGAGCCATATCCACGAAACCGTCATCCCCATGGAAGACGTGGTGGAGTTCAAAGCCGGCAAGAAGGTCACCACCAAGAAGAAGATGTTCCCCGGCTATCTGCTGGTCCGAGCCGAGATGAACGACATCTCTTGGGAAGTGATCCGCAACACTCCCGGCGTGACCGGCTTTGTGGGCCACGGTCGCCGGGGCAGCAAGCCCTCCGCCCTCAAGCGCAAGGACGTGGAGAACTTCCTCCAAGTCAAGACCGACGGCGAGCAGACTGTCCGCCGCACCAAGCCCCGCCTTCTCTACGAGGTGGGCGAGACCATCCGGGTCAAAGAAGGTCCCTTCGCCGACTTCTCCGGTGAGGTGGCCGAGATCAACGAGGACCAGCTCAAGGTGAAGGTGTTGGTCAACATCTTCGGCCGGGAGACCCCCGTCGAGCTTGAGTTCTCCCAAGTGGCCAAATTGTAAGAAGGCTTGAGTTCTCCCAAGTGGCCAAATTGTAAGAAGATTCAAGCTCTCTCAAGTCGCCAAGCAGCAAGACGACCTAGCCAGAAGGGGCACAGTCATGGCTCAAAAAAAGGTGGCCACCACCATCAAAATCCAGATTCCGGCCGGCCAGGCCACCCCGGCACCCCCGGTGGGCACTGCACTCGGCCCCCACGGCGTGGCCATCATGGACTTCTGCCGGGACTACAACGCCAAGACCGAGGACAAGCGGGGCCAGATCATCCCGGTGGAGATCACCATCTACGAAGACCGGACGTTCACCTTCATAACCAAGACCCCGCCCACCTCGTTTTTGATTCGCGAGGCGGCCAGTCTGGAGAAGGGATCAATGGAGCCGGGCCGCGAATTGGTCGGCACCATCACCGACGCCCAGTGCGCGGAGATCGCCAAGATCAAGATGCCCGACCTCAACACCGACGACCTCGAGCAAGCCAAGCTGCAAGTGGCCGGAACTGCCCGCAGCATGGGCATCACAGTGGAGTAGGAAAGGGAGCCGACATGGCGAAGAATGGCAAGCGGTACAGCGATGCCGCCCAGCGCTACGACAAGCAACACCCGCACACTGCCCAAGAGGGCGTAGAGCTGGTGAAGAGCTTGGCCGCGGCAAAATTCGACGAAACCTTGGAGCTCGCCACCCGTCTGGGGGTTGATCCCCGCAAGGCCGAGCAGATGATCCGGGGAACGGTCAGCCTGCCCTCGGGCACCGGCACCGACGTGCGGGTGGCGGTGTTCGCACAGGGCGAAGCGGCTACGCAGGCCAGCGAGGCCGGGGCCGACGTGGTGGGCGCCGACGATCTCGCCGAGCAGGTACAGGCCGGCCAGATGGACTTCGACGTGGCCATCGCCACCCCCGACATGATGCCGGTGGTGGGAAGGCTTGGAAAGGTCCTGGGCCCCCGAGGGCTCATGCCCAACCCGAAGACCGGCACGGTTACCGACGACGTGGCCAAAGCAGTGGGCGAGTTCAAGAGCGGCAAGGTGGAATACCGCACCGACCGCCAGGGCAATGTCCACGTTCCGGTGGGCAAGGTCAGCTTCGAGGCCGATGCCTTGGTGGCCAACATCCGCGCCGTCATGGAGGAGATCAATCGGGCCAAGCCCGCAGCCCTCAAGGGCCGCTATATCCGCAAGGTTGCCATCTCCTCCACCATGGGACCCAGCGTCCGGCTGGATCCCGCCGACTTGGGCGCCAGCAACTGATTTGGTACCTTTTGTCGCTCACAAATAATCGATTTGCCGCAGACATCAGGCGCAGTGCCCCGCACCGCTTAATCGGCTGACACTCGGATCCCACCGAGTCGTTGGCCAGCCTGACGAGGTGAACCCTCCCGAAACTCGTGGGGCGTTCGCACGTTAGCGGCGCCCCATTGCTGGTTTTTGCGGAAGGTTCAGCAATCTGATGGAAAATCCCCGCCCCGAGAAAGTAGCCGTTGTGGACGAGGTGCGCGACCGCATCTCCTCCACCGAGGCGGTGGTCCTCACCGACTACCGCGGCCTCGACGTGCCGGCCTTGGCCGATCTGCGCCGCCAGCTCCGCGAGGCCGGCGGCGAATACAAGGTGTACAAGAACACCCTCACCCGCTTCGCGGCCCGCGAACTGAACCTCGACTTGGACGAGATGCTGGTGGGCCCCACTGCGCTGGCTTTCGTCGGCAACCGAGAAGACGGCACCCCCGGCGACGCGGTGTCGTTGGCCAAGGCCCTGTGCCAGTACGCCGAGGACTCCAGCTTCCTGTCGATCAAGGGAGGGGTGCTCGACGGTCAGGTGCTCTCATCCGACGAGGTGAGCGCCCTGTCCAAACTGGGCACCCGAGACGAGATTCTGGCTGAGATCGTCGGGCTGCTGGAAGCCCCCTTGACCGAGATGGCCGGACTGCTGGAAGCCCCGCTGGTGGAGATGGCCGGCCTCCTGGACGCTCCGCTGGTCGAGACGGCCGGGCTGCTGGAGTCGCTGAGCGAAAAGGGCGGCGCCGCCGCATGACCCCGCTCAATCACGCCAGCGCAAACGATCGATAACCACTAACCACTGACAAAGGAATGAGAAACAGCCATGTCCAAAGTTGACGAGATTCTGGACTCCATCGGGTCCATGACCGTGCTCGAGCTCTCCGAGCTCAAAGAAGCCTTCAAAGAGCGCTTCAACGTAGAGGCGGCGGCCCCTGCCGCAGCCATGCCCATGATGATGGCCCCGGGCGCCGCCGACGGCGGAGACGGCGGAGGCGCTGCTGAGGAGCAGAACGAATTCGACGTGGTCCTGACCAGCGCGGGCGAAAAGAAGATCCAGGTCATCAAAGAGGTGCGCACCCTCACCAACCTGGGCCTCAAAGACGCCAAAGAGCTGGTGGACAACGCCCCCAAGCCCGTCTTGGAGAAGGCCTCCAAGGAGGACGCCGAAAAGGCCAAGGAGCTCATCGAAGCCGCAGGTGGGGCTGTCGAGCTCAAGTAGCTCGCCAACAGCCCAGTCACCAGCAAAAATCATGTCGGGCTTGGCTTGTAAACCATGCCCGCGCCGCGTATCATTCCTTGATACCCGCTCGCTCGTCTCCCCGGCCACGCCTTCTCCCTTGTCGCGGCCGCGTTTACGGGATTCCGTCGTCCCGTTGACGTTCAGGGATTCAGGCAGCATACCGGCGTTGCCCATCCACCACACCACCTCAGGAGCTCACCTTGGCCCCCCGAACGGCGACCCGCGACCGCTACTCCTTCGGAAACCTGGAGGATGTTCTTCCCCTGCCCGATCTCATCGCGGTTCAGAAGGACTCATTCCAATGGTTCATCCGGCAGGGCTTGGCCGATGCCTTCCGCGACATCAGCCCTATCAAAGACTTCTCGGAGACCCTTCAGCTCGAGTTGGAGTTCGACCCCGACGATGAAGACCTGAACCCCGGCCCCCGCTGGGGCACCACGGTGGAAGAGTGCAAAGAGAAGGACATGACCTACTCGGCACCCATCCTGGTGCAGGCCCGGTTCTCCAACCGCAACACCGGCGAGATCATCGAGCAGATCGTGTTCTTGGGCGACTTCCCGGTGATGACCGACAAGGGCACGTTCATCGTCAACGGCACCGAGCGGGTGGTGGTCTCCCAGCTCGTGCGCTCCCCCGGCGTGATCTTCCAGCCCGGCGAGCGGTTCCGGCTTCGCAACCTGAGTAAGCATCAGCTCGTCACCGGCACCATCCACCCCTACCGGGGCGAGTGGATCGAGTTCGACGTCGAGCACAAGCCGGGCCGCAACCCCACGGCCGGCGCCCGGGTGGCCCGCAAGCGCCGCATGAGCCTGTTCACGCTGCTGCGGGCTTTGGGGTACGACGAGGAGGGCGCTCCCGGCTTCCTGGATCGCTTCGTGGCCCACTTCGACTTCTTGGCCGACCAGTGGGAGAGCGACAAGCACCAGCACGTCACCCAAGACGACGCCCTCCTGGAGATCTACAAGCGGGCCCGTCCCGGCGAGCCCCAATCGGTGGAGGCAGCCCGCAATTACTTCCGCAATGCCTTCTTCGAGAGCCGCCGCTATGACCTGTCCCGAGTGGGCCGCTACAAGCTCGACCGCAAACTGGGTCCCGAGCTGGACCGCATCGAAGAGCTGTTCGGCCTGACGCTCGAGCGTCCTGAGGCCGACCAGCCGGTACTCTCCCCCGCCGAGGTGCTGGCCACCTGCACCTACCTCCTGCACCTGGTGAAGTTCGAGCCGGGCTACCGCCTCGACGACCAGGACCACTTCGCCAATCGCCGCATCCGCTCGGTGGGCGAGCTGATCCAGAACCAAGTGCGCATCGGCCTGTCCCGTATGGAGCGAGTGGTGCGCGAGCGCATGACCACTCAAGACGTGGAGGCCATCACCCCCACGTCCCTCATCAACAACCGCCCGGTGGCCGCGGCCATCAAAGAGTTCTTCGGCACCAGCCAGCTCTCCCAGTTCATGGACCAGGTGAACCCGCTGTCGGGTCTCACCCATCGCCGCCGTCTCTCGGCGCTGGGCCCGGGCGGCCTGTCCCGGGAGCGGGCCGGGTTCGAAGTGCGCGATGTCCACTTCTCCCACTACGGCCGGATGTGCCCCATTGAGACTCCCGAGGGCCCCAACATCGGCTTGATCGGCGCCCTGGCCTCCTATGGCCGGGTCAACGAATTCGGGTTCATCGAGTCCCCCTACCGCAAGGTGGTCAACGGCCAAGTCACCGACGACATCATCTGGCTGGCCGCCGATGACGAGGAGGAGTATGTGGTGGCTCAGGCCAACGCCCCCCTCGACAGCCAGAACCGGTTCGTGAACGACCGGGTGCTGGTCCGGCGTTCTCCCCAAGCGGCCACCATGAAGGGCTTGCAGGCCCAGCTGGAGCAGGAGGTGTTCTTCGGGGCCACCACCGAGATTTCCTCGGTGCCCCCCGACGAGGTCCAGCTCATGGACGTCTCCCCCAAGCAGATCGTCTCGGTCGCCACCGCGCTCATCCCCTTCCTCGAGCACGACGACGCCAACCGCGCCCTCATGGGCGCCAATATGCAGCGCCAGGCCGTTCCTCTGGTCCGGCCCGAGGCGCCGTATGTGGGAACCGGCATCGAGGGCAAGGCCGCCCGCGACGCAGCCGACATGATCATCGCCAAAGAAGACGGCACTCTCACCGATATCGCCGGCAACAGCATCACGGTCGACTACAAGAATTCCGGTTCCACCACCTACAAGCTCATGAAGTTCGAGCGGTCCAACCAGGACACCTGCATCAACCAAAAGGCGCTGTTGCAGGTGGGCGGCCGGTTCCGCAAAGGCGACATCCTGGCCGACGGCCCGTCGACCGACCACGGCGAGATGGCCCTGGGCAAGAACCTGCTGGTGGCCTTCATGGCCTGGGAGGGCTACAACTTCGAGGATGCGATCATCCTGAGCGACCGGCTGGTGCGCGACGACGTGCTCACCTCCATCCACATCCACGAGCACGAGATCGATGCCCGCGACACCAAGCTCGGCCCCGAGGAGATCACCCGCGACATCCCCAATCTGTCGGAGGAGATCCTGGCCGACCTCGACGAGGAGGGGATCATCCGCCCCGGTGCCGAGGTCGGTCCCGGCGATGTGCTCGTGGGCAAGGTCACCCCCAAGGGCGAGACCGAGCTGACCCCTGAAGAGCGCCTGTTGCGGGCCATCTTCGGCGAGAAGGCCCGAGAGGTGCGAGACACCAGCCTCAAGGTCCCCCACGGGGAGAACGGCAAGGTCATCGACGTCAAGAAGTTCAATCGGTTCGCCGGCGATGAGCTGCCTCCCGGAGTGAACCAACTGGTTCGGGTGTACGTGGCCCAGAAGCGGAAGATCTCGGTGGGCGACAAGCTGGCCGGACGACACGGCAACAAGGGCGTCATCTCCAAGATCCTCCCGATGGAGGACATGCCCCATCTCGCCGATGGAACCCCGGTGGACATAATCCTGAACCCGTTGGGAGTTCCCTCCCGGATGAACGTGGGCCAGGTGCTGGAAGCCCACTTGGGCTACGCCGCCCGCTGGGGCTGGGACATCAACGGCACCGTGGGCCACGAGCCCGAGCGGGGCGACGGCCGCAAGACCCGTCCCACCACCCGGGCGTCCACGCTGGTCTCCACTCCGGTGTTCGACGGCGCCCATTGGGACGAGGCCGGACACTCTGGCCAGCACCCCACCATCCAGCAGCTACTGGCCAGCATCAAGCCCGAGACCACCGATGGCGAACGCCTGATCGGCGAAGACGGCAAGGCCGTCCTCTACAACGGCCGCACCGGCGAGCCCTACGACAACCGGATCATGGTCGGCTACATGTACATACTGAAGCTGGCCCACTTGGTGGACGACAAGATCCATGCTCGCTCCACCGGCCCGTATTCGATGATCACCCAGCAGCCGCTGGGCGGCAAGGCCCAATTCGGCGGCCAGCGCTTCGGCGAGATGGAAGTCTGGGCGCTGGAGGCCTATGGCGCGGCCTACTGCCTCCAAGAGCTGCTCACCATCAAGTCCGACGACGTCCTCGGCCGAGTGCGGGTGTACGAGGCCATCGTCAAGGGCGACAACATCCCCGAGCCGGGCATTCCGGAGAGCTTCAAAGTGCTCATCAAGGAAATGCAGGCCCTGTGCCTAAACGTGGAGGTCAGGGACACCGCCGGCCAGCAGGTGGAGATCACCGAGCTGGA
Organism: Acidimicrobiia bacterium; assembly: GCA_022827725.1. Taxonomy (GTDB): domain Bacteria; phylum Actinomycetota; class Acidimicrobiia; order Acidimicrobiales; family Bin134; genus Poriferisocius. The sequence goes on along the minus strand of JAJEIJ010000017.1, from coordinate 149,944 downwards.
CGACGATGCCTTCCGCACCTCCGAGGAGTTGGGCATCGACATCTCACGCCCCGAGCGGGGATCTGACGACGAAGACGAGCGCCGCGTCATTGGGAGGAGCTTCTAGATGTTGGACGTCAACGCATTCGACCAGCTCTCCATCGGGCTGGCCACCGCCGATGCCATTCGAACGTGGTCCAACGGCGAGGTGAAGAAGCCCGAGACCATCAACTACCGCACGCTTCGCCCCGAAAAGGACGGCCTGTTCTGCGAGAAGATCTTCGGGCCCACCAAGGACTGGGAGTGCTACTGCGGCAAGTACAAGCGCATCCGCTTCAAGGGCATCATCTGCGAGCGGTGCGGCGTGGAGGTGACCCGCTCCAAGGTGCGCCGAGATCGGATGGGCCACATTGAGCTCGCCGCTCCCGCGGTGCACATCTGGTATCTGCGGGGTACGAGGTCGTGGTTGGCCTATCTGCTCATGGGCACCGAGCCCAAGGAGGAGTTGAAGGCCAAGCAGCTCGAGAAAGTCATCTACTTCGCGGCCAACTTGGTTACCGAGGTGGACGAGGAGGAGCGCCACAAGCGGCTTCCCGAACTCGAGCGGGAAATGCACGAGGAGATCGAGGCCATCCGCGAGGAGCATCAAGAGCGGCGCGATGAGCGCATGGCCGAGCTGGAGGCCGAGCTGGCCGAGGTGGAGACCTCCGATGCCAGGGATCTGGACAAGCGGCAGAAGGCGGCCGAGAAAGACCTGCTAGCTCTGGAAGAGGAGTACGCCGAGGAAATCGAGATGGTCGAGCGGGCTTTCGAGGAGTTCTCCAGCCTGTTCCCCCGCAAGATCATCGAGGACGAAGAACTGTGGCGGGAGATGGAAGATCGCTACGGCGAGCTGTTCTCCGGCGGCATGGGTGCGGCGGTCATCGCCACCCTCATCGACAGCGTGGATCTCGACGAGGAAGAGCGCAAGCTGCGGGAGCAGCTCGACCCCCCCGAGGGCCAGAAGAAGCTGTCCCAGCAGCGCGAGCAGAAGGCCATCAAGCGGTTGAAGATCGTGTCGGCGTTCAATCGGCGCGACCAACACGGTCGGCGCATCAACGACCCCCGGGCCATGATCCTGGACGCCGTCCCCGTCATCCCCCCCGAACTGCGCCCCATGGTGCAGCTGGACGGCGGCCGCTTCGCCACTTCAGACCTGAACGACCTCTACCGGCGGGTCATCAACCGGAACAACCGGCTCAAGCGCCTACTCGACCTCGGGGCCCCCGAGATCATCGTCAACAACGAAAAGCGGATGCTCCAGGAGGCCGTCGACGCCCTGTTCGACAACGGCCGCCGGGGACGTCCAGTGACCGGTCCGGGCAACCGGCCCCTCAAGTCGCTGTCAGACATGCTCAAGGGCAAGCAGGGACGTTTCCGCCAGAACCTCTTGGGCAAGCGGGTTGACTACTCCGGCCGTTCGGTCATCGTGGTCGGCCCCACCCTCAAGCTGCACCAGTGCGGCCTGCCCAAGCTCATGGCCTTGGAGCTGTTCAAGCCCTTCGTCATGAAGAAGCTGGTAGAAGAAGACTTGGCCCAGAACATCAAGTCGGCCAAGCGTATGGTTGAGCGCCGCCGTCCCCAGGTATGGGACGTGCTCGACGAGGTCATCCAAGAGCATCCTGTGCTGCTGAACCGAGCCCCCACCCTGCACCGCCTCGGCATCCAGGCGTTCGAGCCCGTGCTGGTGGAAGGCAAGGCCATTCAGATCCACCCGCTGGTGTGCACCGCCTTCAACGCCGACTTCGACGGCGACCAGATGGCAGTTCACCTGCCGCTGTCGGCCCAGGCCCAGGCCGAGGCCCGAGTGCTGATGCTCTCGGCCAACAACGTGCTGAGCCCCGCTCACGGTCGTCCTCTGGTCACGCCCGGCCAGGACATGATCATCGGGGCCTACTACCTCACTGAGGAAGTGGAGGGCGCGCTGGGCGAGGGGCGGGTATTCCGCCACCAGCACCAGATCGAGCGGGCCTACGAAGGCGGCGAGGTCGCGCTTCACGCCCGCATCGAGTACCGCATCCCCGAACTGGTGGAAACCCCGGCCAACGGCGATGCCGCCACCTACACGCCCACCACGGTGGGCCGGGCGCTGTTCAACAGCACGCTGCCCGACGACTTCCCCTATGTAAACCGGGTGGCTACCAAGCGGGACATCACCACCATCGTGGACAAGCTGGCCCAGCAGTACACCAAGGAAGTTGTGGCCAGCAGCCTTGATGCTCTGAAGAACCTGAGCTTCGAGTACGCCAGCCAGTCTGGGCTCACCGTGTCGGTGGACGACATCAAAGTCCCCCACGACAAGAAGAACATCCTGGACCGCTACGAGAAGGAAGCCGACAAGGTCGAAAACCAGTTCCGACGGGGCATCATCACCGACGGTGAGCGCCGCCAGAAAGAGGTTGAGATATGGACTGAGGCCACCGAGATGGTGCGTCAGCGCATGGAGGCGGTGCTCCAGTCTGAGAAGTTCAACCCCATCGACATGATGGTGGGATCCGGCGCCCGGGGCAACATGATGCAGGTCCGCCAGATCGCGGGCATGCGGGGCCTCGTGGCCAACCCCCGCGGCGACATGATCCCCCGTCCCATCAAGAGCAACTTCCGCGAGGGCCTGGCGATGCTCGAATACTTCATCGCCACTCCTGGTGCTCGAAAGGGCTTGGTGGACACCGCGCTGCGCACCGCGGACTCCGGCTATCTCACTCGCCGACTGGTCGATGTCGCCCAAGAGGTCATCATCAACGAGCGTGATCCGATCGAATCCGGAGGGCCGATTCGCGGCATCTGGATCGAGGACGTCATGCCCGACCAGCCGGGCAAGCGCACCTACTTGGAAACCCGCCTGTTCAGCCGCACGCTGGCTGATGACGTGACCCTGGACGACGGCACCGTGCTGGAGCAGGGCACCATCGTCGGCGACGAGGAGATGGCCCGACTTCGCGACGATCCCACGGTGACGAGGGTCCGAGTGATGTCCCCCCTCACCGATGACTCCGAGGTGGGGATCAGCCGCGCCTCCTACGGACTCTCCTTGGCCACCGGCCAGCCCATCGAGGTGGGTGAGGCCGTCGGCGTGATCGCCGCCCAGTCCATCGGTGAGCCGGGTACCCAGCTCACCATGCGGACCTTCCACACCGGCGGTGTGGCCGGCAAGGACATCGCCGGCGGTCTGCCCCGAGTTGTGGAGCTGTTCGAGGCCCGTACGCCCAAGGGCAAGGCCGAGCTGACCCGGATTTCCGGCGTGGTCCGCATCAACGAGGAGGACGGCAGGGCCAGCCGGCTGGCCGTGGTGGGCGACGACGGCGCCGAGTGGTCCGTCGTGATCGACCCGGCCTGGAAGCTGGCGGTGGTCGAGGGCCAAAAAGTGTCGGCCGGCGATCCGGTCGCCCAAGCCGACGGGCCGCGCGACCCCAAGGAGCTCCTCGAGATCCGCGGGGTGCGGGAAACCCAGCAATACCTGGTAGACGAGGTGCAGCGGGTGTACCGGGACCAAGGCGTTTCCATCCACGACAAGCACATCGAGCTGATCGTCCGCCAGATGACCCGTCGAGTGGCCATCCAGGAACCGGGAGACTCCGATTTCCTGCCCGGCGAGCGGGTGGACTCCCAGGTGTTCACCAACGTGAATCGCACCCTGGCCCAAGAGGGCAAGCGCCCCGCTGAGGGGCGGCCTGAGCTGATGGGGATCACCAAGGCCTCCCTGGCCACCGACTCCTGGCTATCGGCCGCGTCGTTCCAGGAAACCACTCGAGTGCTGACCGAGGCAGCCATCGAGTCTCGTCAAGACGGTCTCATCGGACTCAAGGAGAACATCATCATCGGCAAGCTGATCCCCGCCGGGACCGGCATGGAGATGTACCGGGAGATCGCCACCCACGCTCCCGATTACACCCCGATGGAGTACTACACCTCCGCTGACGATGATGTTGACCTGGCAGATCAATTTGCCCAGTGGGCCGCATCGGCCGACGCCGAGGGAGCCGACGTGTTGCCGATGGGGAACATAGGCACCTAGACTTAAACTTAGAGCGTGGCCTTTGCTGCGCCCTCAATCTTGTTCCAATCAGCCCTAGGAAGTGCTGTGCCCACGATTCAGCAGCTGGTGCGCAAAGGTCGCCAGTCCAAATTCCGCAAGGAGAAGACGCCGGCTCTCAAGGGCGCGCCCCAGCGACGGGGGGTTTGCACCCGGGTTTACACAACAACCCCGAAAAAGCCGAACTCCGCACTCCGGCGAGTGGCCCGCGTCCGCTTGACCAGCGGAATGGAGGTCACCGCCTACATTCCCGGAGAGGGGCACAACCTCCAGGAGCACTCCATCGTGCTGGTGCGCGGCGGTCGAGTTCGCGACCTGCCCGGTGTCCGCTACAAGATCATCCGCGGCACCCTCGACACGTCGGGAGTCACCGACCGCCGTCAGGCCCGCAGCCGCTACGGCGCCAAGAAGGACGCATAAGATGTTCGGCGATTTCTGCGGCACTGAGGGAGAGGCCTAGTCATGCCGCGCAAGGGCCCGGCGGGGCGACGCGACCTTCCCAACGACCCGGTCTACGACTCTTTGCTCGTCACCCAGTTCGTCAACAAGATCCTGCAACGGGGCAAGCGCTCCACCGCAGAGCGAATTGTGTACGGCGCACTCGACATCGTGGAGCAGAAGACCAGCGCCGAGCCGCTGGGCACCCTGAAGCGAGCCGTAGACAACGTGCGCCCCCAACTCGAGGTGCGCAGCCGCCGAGTCGGCGGCGCCACCTATCAAGTCCCCGTGGACGTTCGCCCTAGACGGGCGAACACCCTGGCCATCCGCTGGATCGTCAACCACGCCCGAGAGCGGCGTGAGCGCACGATGATGGATCGGTTGGCCAATGAAATCCTGGATGCCTCCAATGGCCTGGGTGCGTCGGTGAAGCGGCGCGACGACTTGCACAAGATGGCAGAGTCGAACCGGGCCTTCGCCCATTACCGCTGGTAAGCGGCTTTACCCCCTGAGCGCCATGTCTCGTCACCCGTTGGAAAAGACCCGCAACATTGGCATCATGGCCCACATTGACGCGGGTAAAACCACGTGTACCGAGCGCATCCTCTACTACACCGGCAAGGCCTACAAGCTCGGGGAGGTCCACGACGGCGCCGCCACGATGGACTGGATGGAGCAAGAGCAAGAGCGGGGCATCACCATCACCTCGGCCGCCACCACTGCGGAGTGGTCCGGGCACCGTATCAACATCATCGACACCCCCGGCCACGTGGATTTCACCATTGAGGTGGAGCGCTCTCTGCGGGTGCTGGACGGCGCAGTGGCCCTGTTCGACGGTGTGGCCGGGGTGGAACCCCAGTCGGAAACGGTGTGGCGCCAGGCCAACAAGTACGGCGTCCCCCGGATCTGCTTCATCAACAAGCTCGACCGCACCGGCGCCAACTTCGAGCGGGCGGTGCTCACCATTTCCGAGCGGCTGCGGGCCAATACCGCCATAGTGCAGCTTCCCATCGGGATCGAAGCCGACCTGCTCGGCGTGGTCGACCTGGTGGAGATGCAGGGCCTGGTATGGCGGGGCGACGACTTGGGCGCGACCTGGGATGTCACCGAGATCCCCGACGACCTCAAGGACAAAGCCGAGGAGGCTCGCCTCGAGCTCATCGACCTGCTCACCCAGTTCGACGAGAACCTGTTGGAGAAGTACATCGAAGACGAGGACTCGATCACTCCCGCCGATCTGCGGGCCTCGCTGCGAACCTGCACCCTGTCGCTGGACATCGTGCCGGTGCTTTGTGGTTCGGCCTTCAAGAACAAAGGGGTGCAGCCCCTGCTGGACGCGATCATCGAGTACCTCCCCTCCCCGCTGGATGTCCCTCCGGTCGCGGGCCTCTACAAGGGCGAGGAATGCGAGCGGCCCGCCGACGACGAGGCCCCGTTCAGCGCGCTGGCATTCAAGATCATGAGCGACCCCCATGTGGGCAAGCTCACCTACTTCCGGGTGTACAGCGGGGAGATGGCCAAGGGCAGCCAGGTGGTCAACGTCCGCACAGGACGCAAGGAGCGGATTGGGCGCATCCTGGAAATGCACGCCAACGACCGGGAAGACCTCGACATCGTCCGGGCCGGCGACATCGTGGCCGGTATCGGCCTCAAGGACGTGCGCACCGGCGACACCTTGGCCGATTCCAACTACCCGATCGAGCTAGAGCAGATGGACTTCCCCGACCCGGTGATCCAGGTGGCGGTGGAACCCCGGACCAAAGCCGACCAGGACAAGCTGGGAAAGGCCATGTCGGCCCTGGCCGAAGAGGATCCCACCTTCCAAGTCCGCACCGACGAGGAGACTGCGCAAACCCTCATCGCCGGTATGGGCGAGCTGCACCTCGAAGTGCTGGTAGAGCGGATGCTGCGGGAGTTCAATGTAGACGCCTCGGTGGGCAAGCCCCAGGTGGCCTATCGCGAGACCGTTTCCGCCGGGGTGGGCAAATTTACCTACACCCATAAGAAGCAGACCGGCGGCTCGGGCCAGTACGCCGAGATCACCTTCAACCTGGAGCCGAACGACCCCGGCAAGGGCTACGAGTTTGCCAGCGAGGTCAGTGGCGGGCGCATCCCCAAGGAGTACATCCCCGCGGTAGACAGTGGTATGCAAGACGCCATGACCACCGGCCCTCTGGCTGGTTTCCCGGTGGTCGATCTCAAGGTAACCCTCACCGATGGCAAGCACCACGACGTGGACTCCTCAGACATGGCGTTCAAGATTGCGGCCACTGCCGCCTTCCGCGAGGCCGCCCGCCAGGCCAAGCCTGTTCTGCTGGAACCGATCATGGCCGTCGATGTGGTGACTCCCGAGGAGTACATGGGGGATGTGATCGGCGACTTGAACGGTCGGCGGGGCAAGATCGACAGCATGGAACAGCGGGGCCGTGAACAAATTGTCAAGGCCCATGTGCCACTATCGGAAATGTTCGGGTACGCTACCGAACTCCGGTCGCGAACACAGGGGCGTGCAACGCACACCATGCAGTTCGACACCTACCGGCAGGCGCCTGTCAAGGTGCAAGAGGAGATCGTCGCCCGCATTCGGGGCGAATAATCAGGGGCGAAAGAGCCCGTTTTCGGAGGATGAAAAATGGCTAAAGAGACATTCGAGCGCACCAAGCCGCACTTGAACGTGGGCACGATGGGCCACATCGACCACGGCAAGACCACCCTGACCGCGGCGATCACCAAGGTGCTGTCGGAGGCCGATCCCACTACCACACAGTTCACCGAGTTCGACAACATCGATAAAGCCCCCGAAGAGCGGGAGCGGGGTATCACCATCAACGTGGCCCACGTGGAGTACGAGACCTCCAATCGCCACTACGCCCACGTCGATATGCCCGGCCACGCCGACTACATCAAGAACATGATCACCGGCGCGGCCCAGGTGGACGGCGCCATCTTGGTGGTGTCGGCTGCCGACGGCCCCATGCCCCAGACCCGGGAGCACGTGCTGCTGGCCCGCCAGGTGGGCGTGCCCGCCATCGTGGTAGCCCTGAACAAGGTCGACATGGTCGACGACGACGAGCTGCTGGAGCTGGTGGAGCTCGAGGTGAGGGAGCTGCTCAACGAGTACGACTTCCCCGGCGACGACATCCCGGTGATGCCGGTGTCAGCGCTCAAAGCCCTCGACGGCGACGCCGACGCCGCCCAGCAGGTGATCGATCTGATGGAGCAGGTGGATTCCTACATCGAGGAGCCCGAGCGGGATGTGGACAAGCCCTTCCTGATGCCCATCGAGGACGTGTTCTCCATCACCGGACGGGGCACCGTGGTCACCGGTCGGGTGGAGCAGGGCATCGTCAACACCGGCGACAAGGTGGAGATAGTCGGCATCCGGGACACCGAGGAGACGGTGTGTACCGGAGTGGAGATGTTCCGCAAGCTGCTTGACGAGGGCCGCGCCGGCGACAACATCGGCGCCCTGCTGCGGGGCACCGACAAGGACGAGGTCCAGAGGGGCCAGGTGCTGGCCAAGCCCGGCTCCATCACCCCCCACACCAACTTCGAAGCCCAGGTCTACGTGCTGACCAAGGAAGAGGGCGGGCGCCACAAGCCGTTCTTCAGCAACTACCGGCCCCAGTTCTACTTCCGCACCACCGACGTCACCGGCACCATCGCCCTGCCCGAGGGCACCGAGATGTGCATGCCCGGTGACAACACGGAGATGGTCGTGGACTTGATCGCCCCCATTGCCATGGACGAGGGACTGCGCTTCGCCATCCGCGAGGGTGGCCGCACCGTGGGTGCGGGCACCGTCACCAAGATCGTCAAGTAGCTCTCATGGCGGCAGGACAGAAGATCCGCATTCGGCTGAAGGCCTACGATCACGAGATCATCGACCAGTCCACGAAGAAGATCGTGGAGACGGTCAAGCGCACTCAGGCCGATCTGCGGGGACCTGTTCCGCTGCCCACCGAAAAGCACCGCTTCACCGTGATCCGGTCACCCCACAAGGACAAAGACAGCCGCGAGCACTTCGAGATCCGCATCCACAAGCGCTTGCTCGACATCGTGGATCCCGGTCCCAAGACCGTGGACTCCCTCCAGAGGCTGGACCTGCCCGCGGGCGTCGACATCGAGATCAAGCTCCAGCACGGCTGAGTTTCGGCCCGGACGGCTGACCGACTCATAGTGGTGTGGCCTTCCAGGTAATCCTGCTCCGGGTCTCCGGACCCGACCGCCCCGGGCTGTTCGCAGCCCTGCTCAACGTGCTGACCGCCGGCGGGGCCCAAATCCAAGACGTGGAGCAGGTGGTCATCCGCCGCCAGCTCACCCTGGGCATCGTGATGGAGGTTCCTCGCGGTCAAGACCTGCTCAAAGACCTGCTGCTGTTCGGCTGGGAGCAGAAAGTCACCGTGGAGTTCGACGTGGTCGATCCCACCCCCACCGCCCATAGCGGCGCCTACGCCGTCACTGTGCTGGGCCGGGAGCTGACCCCGGCGATGTTGGCCACCACCGCCACAGCCATCGCCGAGGGAGGCGGCAACATCAACCGCATCGTGCGCCTATCCCGTTATCCCATCTACAGCTACGAATTGCTCGTGGAGGGAGGCGACGCTGACGCCATTCGGCGCAACCTCCTATCAGTAGCCGGGGCCAACCCCGAATTCGATGTGGCCGTCCAGCGGGAGGGTCTGGCCCGGCGGGCCAAGCGGGTGGCCCTGCTCGACGTGGACTCCACCCTCATTCAGGATGAGATGATCGACCTGCTGGCCGCCGAGGCGGGTTGTGTGGAGGTGTGTCAGAAGCTGACTGAGCAGGCCATGCGGGGGGAGATCGACTTCGAGACCGCCTTGCGAGACCGGGTTCGCCTCCTAGCCGGGTTGGACGAGCCAGCCTTGGAGCGGGTGTGGGATCAGGTCACTCTCACCCCTGGCGCCCGCACTTTCCTCACCACCCTTCAACGGCTGGGTTTCACCATTGCCATCGTGAGTGGCGGCTTCACCCGGTTCTGCAATCGGCTGAAGAGGGATTTCGATCTCGACTACGCCTATGCCAACACGCTGGAAATGGTCGACGGCAAACTCACCGGAAACTTGGAGGGTCCGATCGTGGACCGGGGCCGCAAAGCTGAGATTCTCCACGAGATCGCCGCCGCCGAGGGGGTGTCTTCCGAGCAGGTGGTCGCGGTGGGCGACGGCGCCAACGATATCGACATGCTCACCGCAGCCGGGCTGGGCATCGCCTTCAATGCCAAGCCCAAAGTCCGCCAGGCCGTGGAGACCGCGGTGAGCGTCCCCTACCTCGACGCCGTGCTGTTCGTGTTGGGCGTCAGCCGCGAAGAGGTAGAGGCCGAGGGGATCTGACCCGGCCCATGCTGCCTGATCCGCCACCGATTCGCAGTCTGTTGTTCGTTCCTGCCAACCGGCCCGATCGAATGCAAAAGGCGCTGGCCTCAGAGGCCGACGGGGTGGTGTTCGACCTGGAAAGCGCTATACCCCGCGGGGCGGCCGCAGAAGCCCGATCCTGCGTCCGCCAAGCACTGGACGGCCACACCCCGGATCAACCGGCGGTGTTCGTCCGGGTGTCGGCGGTGGGTACGGCCGACTTCGCGCCCGATCTGGAAGCCTGCCTTCACCCCTCGCTTACCGCGGTGATGCTGCCCCAGGTCGTTGACCCGGGTGAGGTTGCCGTCGCCGATGCCGCCCTGGAGGGCACCGAGATCCGAATCATGCCGCTGGTGGAGACCGCATCAGCCGTGCGTCTGGCTTATGAGCTGGCCATCGCCTCTGATCGGGTGGCCTACATGGGAGGCGCCACCGGTCGCCATGGTGATTTGGGCCGCTCTGTGGGCTTCCAGTGGACTCCCGAAGGCACTGAAACCCTGTATCTGCGCCAAAAAGTGCTCATCGATGTGCGGTCGGCCGGAGTGCCCAACCCACTGTCAGGACTCTGGGGCACCGTGGACGATCTCGGCGGCCTCACCGGGTTCGCCCAGCAAACCCGTCAACTCGGCTATGAGGGCATGATGATTATCCATCCCGCCCACATCCCGATCGTCAACCAGATCTTCTCCCCCGCCCCCACCGAGATCGACGCCTGGCACCGCCTCATCGCCGCTGTCGAAGAGCACGAAGCCCAAGGCATCGGCGCCTTCCGCTACGAAGGCCGGCTCATCGACCACGCCCACCTCCTCACCGCCCGACAAAACCTCACCCGCGCCAAGCGGCTCAAACTCATCTAACCAAGAGGATTCGCTCTCCGGCAGCAGAAACAAGCCGCGGGAGTGGTACAAAACGGCTATGGGACAGACCACATTCGGAGACTCGACAATCAACACCGGCGGCGACCTCCCAGCAGTGGGGTCGGCGGCGCCGGCATTCACGCTGACCGGGGGCGATTTGGCCCCGGTCACGCTGGAGGGCCTGGCCGGCCGCAGCGTGGTGCTCAACATATTCCCCAGCATCGACACCGGGGTGTGCCAGGCCAGCGTGCGGGCCTTCAACGAGCGAGCCGCCAGCCTCGACAACACCACCGTGGTCTGCGCTTCCATGGACTTGCCCTTCGCCGGGTCCCGGTTCTGCGGTGCCGAGGGCATCGAGAACGTGACCATCGGCTCCATTTTCCGCAATCGCGAATTCTTGGACGACTACGGCGTGGAGATGGTCGACGGCCCCCTGTCCGGCCTCACGGCCCGAGCGGTGGTTGTCATCGCTCCCGACGGCACCGTGGCCCACACCGAGTTGGTAGGCGCCATCGCCACCGAGCCCGATTACGACGCCGCCCTCGCCGCCTGCTCCTGACCGGGGCTAACCCGTCATTTGGGAGTGAACACCCGGTCCATCAGGTGGCGGATGCGATCCCCTAGGGGCTCGCGGTCTGGATGCTGGGCTGCTTCGGCGTCCTCAAGCTCCTGCACGACCTCATGGCGCTCGAGGTAGCTGGACAAGAAGGCCTGGATGGTGGCGGCGGCGGGTAGGGCCAACACTGCCCCCACTGCTCCGAGCAGGAGGCTTCCAACGATTACCGAGCCGAAGGCCACCGTCACGTGTATCTCCATAGTGTGGGCGGTCACCTTGGGCTGGAGCAGGTAGTTCTCCACCTGCTGGTACACCACAATGGCGATCAAAATAGCCAGCCCTGTGGACGGCTGATCCAACAGCCCGATGATCACGGGCAGCGCCCCGGCAATGTAGGTGCCGATAACCGGGACGAACTGCGATATCAGGCCCACCCACATGGCCATCGGCATCGGGAACGGCGCTCCCACCAGCCAGAACACCAGCCAGTGGACCAAGAACGAGATCACCGCCAAGATCAGCCGGCTGTAGATGTACCCCCCGGTCTTGTCAATCGCCAGATTCCAGATGCTCAACATCTGTCGCTGATGTTCGGGCGACAGCAGGGAGCAGATGTTGCGGCGCAGTTTGGGGCCTTCGGCCACCAGATAGAACGTGAACAACGCGATGGTCAGGATCTGGAATAAGACCTGCAAGACGGTGGCACCGAGGTTGATCAGATTGTCGGCCAGCCGGGTGGCCAAGTTGGCCACTGCGCCACCCTCTTGAAACTCATCAAGCAGACCTTGGGCGTCGACCTCGATGTCGAATGTGTCCTCCAGCCAGTCCTCTATGTCGTTGATGTACCCGGGTGCGTCGTCGGCGAACTCGCCTATCTGGTCGGCCAGCACCGTGCCAATGGCCCACAGAAACAACCCCACTGCCGCCAGCAACGCCAGGAACATGATCCCGGTGCCGACACCTCGGCGAATGCCCATCCTCTCCATGCCGTTCACCGCAGGCTCCAGCGCGAAAGACAGGAAGAACGACACCAGCAAGATCACGATGAGCGTCTTCAGCTCCGCGATCAGCCACCCCAGCACGTACAGCCCGCCGAGAGCGGCCGCGCCGGTCAGGATGGCCCGAAATAGCCATGGCGGTACTTTCCGGGACGGTGTCTCTTCAGGCGAAACTTCGTCCACGGTTTCACGTTAACCCTCGCCTTTTGCCCGATTGGGGATTTGGCCATTCCACCAGCAACCGCTATCATTTCAATTTCGTGCCGGCTCCGGTCGGCGCTGTTCGTGTCAAACGACGTCCGTCTAGGCCTGCAAGGTGCAATCACCATGCTCCGGGAACCGGACGGCACAACCGAAGCCCGCTCCGCCGGAGAGTCCCACCAAGTGGGTCTGCACCCGTGCGGAGCGTTCGCGTGAAGGCAGGGTCGCGATGGTTGCCAAGGCGATTGTCGGCGAAAAAGTAGGAATGACCCAGGTGTGGGACGAGGACGACCGCGTCGTGCCCGTTACCGTGCTGCGGGTTGAGCCCTGCCGCATTGTGCAGGTCAAACGGCCGGAGACCGATGGCTATTCGGCCCTTCAGGTCACCTACGGAACCCAGAGCCCCGACCGGCTGACTCAGCCGGAGCGTGGCCATTTGGACAAGGCGGGTGTCGCTCCGGGCCGCAAGCTGGTCGAGCTGCGCCTCGACGACGTGGGCACCTATGAGGCCGGCCAGGAGATCGGGGTCGACGTGTTCGACGGGGGCGAGCTGGTGGACGTCACCGGCGTCAGCAAAGGCAAGGGTTTCTCCGGGGTCATGAAGCGGCACAATTTCAGCGGTCAAAAGGCCAGCCACGGTGCCCACAAAGTGCACCGCAAGCCCGGCGCAGTCGGCCAGTGTGCCACCCCTTCGAGGATTTTCCGAGGCAAGAAGATGCCCGGGCGAGCGGGCGCCGAGAAGGTCACCACGCTGAACCTCCAGATTGTGCAAGTGGATACCGAAAACGATCTGATCCTGCTCAAGGGCTCGGTTCCCGGCCGGCGAGGATCCACCGTGTTGATCCGCAGCGCGGTCAAGAACGGGGCGAAATGACCATGACCACCACCCCCGTTGACGAGGCACCTGTGCGGCAAATGCACTCCGTCACCGTTCGCAACCCCTCCTCCGGGCGGAAAACCGGATCAGTAGACCTAGACCCCGAAGTGTTCGGCATCGAGCCCAACGTGGCCGTCATGCACCAGGTGGTCACCGCCCAATTGGCGGCCCGGCGTCGGGGCACCCAGAGCACCAAGACCAGGGCCGAAGTCAGAGGCGGTGGCGGGAAGCCCTGGCGCCAGAAGGGCACGGGTCGGGCCCGTCACGGCTCCACCCGTAACCCCCAATGGCGGGGAGGGGGCGTGGCCCTCGGTCCAAAGCCCCGGAGTTACCGTCAGCGCACACCCAAGAAGATGGTCAGCTTGGCCCTGCGATCGGCGCTGTCCGATCGAGCCCGCGACGAGAAGGTAGTGGTGGTGGACCGCTGGCGGTTCGAGTCTCCCCGCACCAAAGATGCCATGGCCGCACTCGACGCGTTGAAGGTAGAAGGTCGAGTGCTTTTGGTGGCCGAGCGCGACGAAACAGACGTGTGGAAGAGCTTCCGCAACCTCCCTCTCGTCCATCTCATCAGCCCCCGAGAGCTGAATGCCTACGACGTGCTGGTGTCCGATGTGGTGGTATTCACCCTCGACACCCTGCCCGCCAACACCTCAGTCGAAGCAGAAGCCGACGAGGCCGATGAAGGCGGGGAGGACGAATCATGAAGGATCCCCGCGATGTGGTGCTCGCCCCGGTGGTCTCGGAGAAGTCCTACGAGTTGCTGGAGTCCAACGTCTACACCTTCCGGGTTCACCCCACTGCCTCCAAGCCTGAGATCAAAGACGCCATCGAGTCGCTGTTCGATGTCACCGTTCTCAAGGTCAACACCATGAACCGCAAGGGCAAGCGCCGCCGCAACCGGCGCAGCCCCACCTTCGGCCGCAAACCCGACACCAAGCGGGCATTGGTCACACTGGCCGAAGGCGACGAGATCGAATTGTTCGATGTTTAGACCAGCGACCCAAGCCACCAACCGCGTTTGTTCGACGTCTGAGGCACATCATGGCAGTACGTAGACGAAATCCCACCAGCCCCGGCCGACGCTTTCAGACCGTGTCGGACTTCTCCGGCATAACCACCACAAAGCCGGAGCGATCCCTGGTCGTCAAGAAGCCCAGCACCGGCGGGCGCAACAACCACGGCCGCATGACCTCCCGTCACCGGGGCGGCGGTCACAAGCAGCGCTATCGCGTGATCGACTTCAAGCGGGCCAAAGACGGCGTCCCCGCCACCGTGGCCTCGGTGGAATACGACCCCAACCGCAACTGCCGCATCCTGCTGCTTCACTTCCACGATGGAGAGAAGCGCTACGTCCTGGCGCCTGAAGGCGTGGGCGTGGGCGACATCTTGCAGAACGGTCCCGGTTCCGAGATCAAGCCGGGCAACGCCTTGCCGCTGCGCTATATCCCAGTGGGAACCACGGTCCACGCCGTTGAGCTCAAGCCCGGCGGCGGCGCCCGCATGGCTCGTTCCGCCGGCGCCAGCGCCCAACTCGTGGCCAAAGAGGGAAGTTTCGCCACCATTCGACTGCCCAGTACCGAGATGCGCCGAGTGCCCATCGACTGCCGGGCCACCGTGGGAGAGGTGGGCAACGCCGAGGCTGAGCTCATCAAGCTGGGCAAAGCCGGCCGAGCCCGCTGGAAGGGGGTGCGGCCCCAGACCCGAGGCGTCGCCATGAACCCCGTGGACCACCCGCTGGGCGGTGGTGAGGGCAAGTCCTCCGGCGGACGCCACCCAGTGTCCCCTTGGGGTAAGCCCGAGGGCCGTACTCGCAACAAGAAGAAGAAGTCTCAGCAGATGATCGTTCGACGACGCCGTACTCGCGGCAAGCGTCGCTAAGGGGGACCGCACATGCCCAGGAGTTTGAAGAAGGGCCCGTTCGTTGACGGCCACTTGTTGCGCAAGGTCGATGCGCTCAACGACCAGAACAACAAGCAGGTCATCCGGACGTGGTCCCGCCGCTCCACCATCATCCCCGACATGGTGGGCCATACCATCGCGGTCCACGACGGGCGCAAGCACGTGCCGGTGTACATCACCGAGTCGATGGTGGGCCACAAGCTGGGCGAGTTCGCCCCCACTCGCACGTTCCGGGCCCACGCCAGCCAAGAGCGGGGAGCCCGTCGCTGATGGCCGCGGTCGCCGTGGGCACCGAAACCCGCCCGGGCAGCCGGGCCGTGGCCAGGTATGTGCGCTCGTCGGCCTTCAAGGCCCGAGAGGTGCTCGACTTGGTCCGAGGGAAGTCGTACTCCGAGGCCCGGGAGATTTTGACCTTCTCCGAGCGGCGCATCTCCGACACGATCGCCAAGTGCCTCGACTCCGCGGTGGCCAATGCCGAGCACAACGACGATCTCGATGGCGACGAGCTGTTTGTCGCAGCCTGCTACGCCGATGAGGGTCCCACGCTGAAGCGCTGGCGGCCGCGAGCCCGAGGCCGGGCCACCCGCATTCGCAAGCGGACCTGCCACATCACCGTGGTGGTGGCTCGCTACTCCGACGAGGAGCTGGTCGCCATCGACGCCCGCATGGCCCTCAAGGGCTCCGGTCGGCGCAGCTCGGCCGCCGAAGCCCGCCGTCGCCGAGTGGCGGCCAGCCGGGAGCGCGACGCGGCGCGGGCAGAGGAACTCGACCACGAGCACGAAGAGGACGACATCGAGGCATTCGAGGAGGAACTCGACGGCGAGGCCTTGGAGGAAGATGTTGAAGACGCTTCTGAAGAGGTTGAGGACGACATCGAAGCCGCCGCCGACGAGGTTGAGGACGACATCGAGGACACCGCCGACGAAGACGAGACCGATGACGAAGGCGACGAAACGGCCGCGGTAGCCGAAGCCGAAGAAGACAACGAGACCGACGAAGTCACCGAAGAAGACGAGAAGGAATCCTGATGGGCCAGAAGATCAATCCCTACGGGTTCCGACTCGGGGTTACCACTGATTGGAAATCACGCTGGTTCGCCAACCGGCGAGAGTACGGCGACTTCATCATCGAAGACTGGAAAGTTCGCGACTACCTGATGACAGAGCTGCCCCACGCCGCCATCAGCCGCATCGAGATCGAGCGCACCCGCGATCGGCTGCGAGTAGACGTCCACACCGCCCGACCGGGAATCGTCATCGGGCGCCGGGGCAGCGAGGCCGATCGGCTGCGCAACGGTCTGGCCAAGATCACCGGCAACAACCGGGTCCAGCTCAATATCCAGGAGATCAAGCAGCCCGAGCTGGACGCCGCCCTCATTTCCCAGGGAGTGGCCGACCAGCTGGCCAACCGGGTGGCTTTCCGCCGGGCGATGAAGCGAGCGGTCCAAAACGCCCAGAAAGCCGGCGCTCTTGGCATCCGGGTGCAGTGCTCCGGCCGTTTGGGCGGTTCGGAGATGGCCCGCACCGAGTGGTACCGGGAAGGCCGGGTTCCCCTGCATACCCTTCGGGCCGACATCGACTACGGCTTCAGAGAAGCCCACACCACCTACGGCCGCATCGGGGTGAAGGTGTGGATCTACAAGGGCGACATCCTCCCCTATAAAACCCAGGCCGAGGACAAGATCAGCCGAGAGGCGGCCATGGCGGTGGGCGAGGCATCCGGCACCCAAAAGCCCCGGGCGGTGGTCTCGTCGGCCGCGGCCCGGCGCCAATCCGACCTCGACCGGCCCGAGGACACCGAAGAACCCGCCCCGTTGATCAAAGAAGCCGATCCGGAGTTCGAGAAGCTGCTCGAGGAGGAGGAGGACATCCTCCGCACCACCCGCGAGCACCGTGAGACGCCGCACTTCCGACCCGGCGATGCCGACTGATCCGCCATGTTGACTCCCGACACCATCGACCACCGCAAGGGCCAGGACCAGCCATGTTGATGCCCAAAAAGGTCAAGCACCGCAAACACCATCGAGGCCGGACCAAAGGCACCGCCAAAGGCGGCACCACGGTGACTTTCGGCGAGTACGGCATCAAGGCCCTCGAACCGGGGTGGATCACGGCGCGCCAGATCGAAGCCACCCGTATCGCCATCACCCGCCACATTCGCCGGGGCGGCAAAGTTTGGATCAACATCTTCCCCGACAAGCCGGTCACCGAGAAGCCGGCGGAAACCCGCATGGGCTCGGGCAAGGGCAATCCCGAACGCTGGGTGGCGGTCGTGAAACCAGGCCGTATCCTGTTCGAGCTGTCCTACCACGACCGCGAGGTGGCCAAAACGGCCATTGAGCGGGGAATCCAGAAACTCCCGATCAAAGCTCGATTCGTCGAGCGCCAGGAGGGCTGATAACTATGGCTCGACAGACCAACTGGCAGAACCTGAGCGACACCGATCTCATCGAGCAACTGGACGAGGCCAAAGAAGAGGTGTTCAAGCTCCGTTTCCAAATCGTCACCGGCCGCTTGGACAACACCGCCCGGCTGAAGCAGGCCAAAAAGGAAGTGGCCCGGGCCATGACCGAGCTGCGGATGCGGGAGATCCAAGCCGCTGAGGCGCTTGAAGCCCAAATGCAGGAGGCCGGCAGTGGCTGACCCCAACGTTGAAACGAGTGAGGCAGCCATGACAGCTGACCCGACTACTGAAACGCAGACCGAAACCCGGCCCAACCGCCGCAAGGTGCGGGAGGGGATGGTGACGTCGGTGTCCATGGACAAGACCGCGGTGGTGGTCTCCACCGACCGCGTCCGACATCGCCGCTACAACAAGACCGTGCAGCGCACCACCCGGCTGTACGTCCACGACGAGTCCAATGAACTCGCAGTGGGCGATCGGGTGCGGGTGCAGGAAACCCGCCCCCTGTCCAAGACCAAGCGGTGGCGGCTGCTGGAGATCGTGGAGCGTGCCCGATGATCCAACAAGAGACCCGGGTCAAGGTGGCCGACAATTCCGGTGCCAAAGAAGTGCTGTGCATTCGGGTGCTGGGCTCGTCCCGCAAGCGCTACGCCACCATCGGCGACGTGTTCGTGGCCACCGTCAAAGACGCCATGCCCGGCGCCGCAGTCCGCAAGGGCGAAGTGGTGCGCTGCGTATTGGTTCGGGCCAAGAAGGAAAAACGCCGCAAAGACGGCTCCTACATCCGCTTTGATGAGAACGCCGCCGTACTCATCAACGAGCAGCAGCAACCGCGGGGAACCCGCATCTTCGGACCGGTGGGCCGAGAGCTGCGCGACAAGCGCTTCATGCGCATCGTGTCGCTGGCGCCGGAGGTGTTGTAGTCGCCATGAAGATCCGCAAGGGAGACCGGGTTCGAGTGCTCAGCGGGAAAGACCGCGGCAAAGAAGGCGAGGTGGTCTTCGCCTTCCCAGCCGAGGGAACCGTGATCGTCGACGGTGTGAACATCGCCACCAAGCACCAAGGGCCTCGTCAGGGAGTCATGCAGACCGGCATCATCGACAAAGAGATGCCCATCAGAGTCGCCAACGTGGCGGTGATCAGCCCGGCCGACGGCCGCCCCACTCGGGTGGGGTACCGGTTCGACACCGATGGGCGAAAGATCCGCATCTGCCGCCGCACGGGAGTTGATCTGTAATGGCTGCCACTGCAACCGCCCCTAGGCTTCAAGCCCTGTATCGGGCAGAGATCCGCGACCTCCTCAAAGAGCAGTTGGAGCTGGACAACATCATGGAAGTGCCCCGCTTCGAGAAAATCGTGGTGAACATGGGTGTCGGTCAAGCCATAGCCCAAGCCAAGCTGCTCGACGGCGCGGTGGCCGATCTGACCACCATCGCCGGCCAGCGCCCCGTCATCACCCGGGCCAAGAAGTCCATCGCCAACTTCAAGATCCGCGAGGGAAATCCCATCGGCGCCAAGGTCACCCTGAGGGGTGCCCGCATGTGGGAGTTCTTGGACCGCCTCATCAATCTGGCCATCCCCCGCATCCGAGACTTCCGGGGCCTCTCGCCTCGCTCCTTCGACGGGAATGGCAACTACTCCTTCGGGGTCACTGAGCAGCTCATCTTCCCCGAGGTCGACTACGACTCCATCGACACCATCAGAGGCATGGACATCACAATCGTTACCACCGCAAGAACCGACGAGGAGGGCCGGGCACTGCTTGAGGCCTTCTCGTTCCCATTCCGAGCCGAGGGACAGTAACTCAATGGCAAAAAAGGCGCTTATACAAAAGCAACAGCGAACGCCGAAGTTCAAGGTGCGGGGTTACACCCGCTGCCGCCGCTGCGGCCGACCCCGGGCCGTGTACCGAAAATTCGGCCTGTGTCGAGTGTGCCTGAGGGAACTGGCCCATGCCGGAGAGATTCCCGGCCTGACCAAGGCGAGCTGGTGAGGTGACCGAGGCTATGACCGATCCCAAAGAGCTGGTGAGGTGATGCGACTGTGACTATGACCGACCCCATCGCCGACATGTTGACCCGCATCCGCAATGCCAACACCGCCATGCGTGATGAGGTGACGATGCCGTCCTCCAAGATGAAGGTGGCGCTGGCCGACGTCCTCAAGCAGGAGGGCTACATCAGCAACTTCGCAGTGGCCGAGGCCAAAACCGGTCCCGGACAGACCCTTACCATCGATATGAAGTACTCCGATCAGCGGGAGCGAGTCATCTCCGGCATTACCCGGGTGTCCAAGCCCGGCCTGCGGGTGTACTCCAAGTCGGACAAAATCCCTCGAGTCCTGGGCGGGCTCGGAGTGGCCATCGTGTCCACCAGCAAGGGCCTGATGAGCGACCGCGAGGCGCGCCGCCGCCGCATGGGCGGCGAAGTCGTCTGCGTGGTCTGGTAGGAGGCCTGAGGTGTCACGAGTCGGAAGCAACCCCATCCCGGTGCCAGACGGCGTGGATGTGGCCATCGACGGCGCCCACGTCACCGTCACCGGCAGCCGCGGCACACTGGAGCACAACCTCCCCGAAGCCATCTCGGCCCGAATCGAGGATGGTTTTGTCATCGTCGAGCGCGCCGACGAACTGCGCAACACCAAGGCCCTGCACGGCTTGAACCGTTCGCTGTTGGCCAACATGGTCACCGGCGTCAGCGAGGGCTACCGCAAAGAACTCGAGATCGTGGGAGTGGGCTACCGGGCCATTTCCCAAGGCGACGCCAAGATCGAACTGCAATTGGGCTTCAGCCATCCGGTGCATGTTGAGGCCCCTGAAGGCGTGACGTTCGAAGTACCGAACCAGACGAGCATCCATGTGCTGGGAATCGACAAGCAGGCGGTCGGCCAGGTAGCGGCCGACATCCGAGCCATCCGCAAGCCCGAGCCCTACCGGGGCAAAGGCATTCGCTACGCCGGCGAGCGGATCATTCGAAAGGCTGGGAAAGCGGCCAAGTAAGAGGTCGGGGAATCGACATGAGCAGCGTTAAGCACAAGCACGAAAGCCGGGTCCGGCGTCATCGCCGCGTCCGCAAGAAGATCCGAGGCACCGCCGAACGTCCCCGCTTGGCCGTGTACCGGTCTAATCGTCACATCATCGTCCAACTCATCGACGACACTGCGGGCCACACCATCGCGTCGGCCTCCTCAACTGAGGCCGAATTACGATCCGGCCCCACCGGAAACGTGGCCGGTGCCGCGGTGGTGGGCAAGCTCATCGCTGAGCGGGCCAAGGAGAAGAACATCACTGCGGTGGTGTTCGACCGAGGCGGCTTCCGCTACCACGGACGAGTAGCCGCCCTGGCTGATTCAGCTCGAGAGGCTGGACTGGAGTTTTAGTGACCATCATCACCCCTTCCCTCAATCCCTCCTCAAACACCTCGCGGCGGAGACAGCCATGACCGATACCTCAACCGCAACACCGACCGGCGACGGCCAGCTGCGCGACTCCCGGGTGATCAATATCAACCGGGTGGCCAAGGTGGTCAAAGGCGGACGCCGCTTCTCCTTCACCGCCCTGGTGGTAATCGGCGACGGTGCCGGCCGGGTCGGCTTGGGCTACGGCAAGGCCAAAGAGGTACCCCTGGCCATACAGAAGGGAACCGAGGAGGCCCGGCGCAACCTGTTCCGGGTGCCGCTGGCGTCGTCAACCATCACCCACCCGGTGATCGGCGAGATGGGCGCGGGTCGGGTGCTGCTCAAGCCCGCGGCGCCGGGAACCGGCGTTATCGCCGGAGGCGCCGCTCGAGCGATCCTCGAAGAAGCCGGGATCGGCGACGTGCTGTGCAAGTCGTTGGGCTCCCCCAACCACATCAACGTGGCTCGGGCCACTATCGCCGGGCTCAAGGCCCTCAAGCGTCCTGACGAGGTGGCCCGTCAGCGGGGGATTCCCGCCGACGAATTCGTGCCCGCCGGACTGCTCGCCGCCTACCGGGAGTCGGAGCGTCAGTCTGCTGCTGCGGCCGAGGACGAAGAGGAGTAGCCGCCATGGCCATCAAGGTCACCCAGATCCGATCCCAGATCGGCACCCGGCCCAAGCAGCGAGGCACACTGCGGGCCCTGGGTTTGCGAGGCATCGGCCAGACCAACACCTTGCCCGATGCCCCCGAAGTCAGGGGGATGATCGACAAGGTGTCCCACTTGATTTCCTGGGAGGAGACTGAGGAGTCATGAAGACCCACTTGATTTCCTGGGAGGAAACGGACGAGTCATGAAGGTTCACGATCTGAAGCCGGCCCCGGGGTCCCGCAAGCGGCCGCAGCGCAAAGCGCGGGGCATCGCCGGAAAGGGCGGCAAAACCGCAGGCCGCGGAACTAAGGGGCAGCGGGCCCGGAGCAAGATCCCCGTCGGATTCGAGGGCGGCCAGATGCCGCTGGCCCGCCGAGTGCCCAAGCTGCGGGGATTCAAGAACCCGTTCCGAGTGGAGTATCAGGCCATCAACCTCGACGTGATCGAGGCCACGGAACTGGACGAGATCACCCCGGACGTGCTGCATGAGCACGGGCTCTTGCACAAGGGTGCTCTGGCCAAGGTTCTGGGCCGCGGCGAGCTGACCCGAGCCGTCACCGTGAAGGCCCACGGCTTCTCCGAGTCGGCGAGGTCAGCCATCATTGCCGCAGGCGGTAGCGTGGAGGTGTTGCCCAAGCCCTTCACCGGGCGGCCGCCGGCCAAGGGCAACGCCCTTACCAACCGATAGCCGAAACCCAACAGGGTCGAAGGAGTAGGAGTCGTCGTGCTCACCAGGGTGACGAAGGCACCATGACGGTGTCTCGGGCAAAAAAGGGGAATTCCTGTGCTCACTAGGGTGACCAACATGTTCCGGGTTGCCGACCTCCGGAACAAGATCCTGTTCACCCTTTCAATGCTGGTGATATTCCGCCTCGGCGTGGCCATCCCCTCCCCCGGCGTCGACCTCGATGCCGTGGACCAGCTTCGCAACCAAGCCGATGCCGGAGGTGTCACCGGACTTCTGAACTTCTTTTCCGGCGGCGCCTTGTCGCAGTTCGCCATCTTCGCCCTCGGAATCTTCCCCTACATCACCGCGTCCATCATCATGCAGGTGCTGGGCGTGGTGATTCCCCGCATCGAGCAATGGCAGAACCAGGGGGCGGTGGGCCAGCGCAAGATCACCCAGTGGACCCGGTATTTGACCATCGCCATCGCCATAATCCAGGCCACCTCGTTCTCCTTCCTGTTCCACAACGGCGGAGGCGGGCTCAGCCTCACCGGCGGCAATGCCAACCAGGCCATCGATCTGCTGCCCAACTTCACCGCCCCCCGAGTGTTCCTGGTGGTGCTCACCCTCACTGCCGGCACCGCGCTGTTGATGTGGATGGGGGAGCTCATCACCCAAAAGGGCATCGGCAACGGAATGTCGCTGATCATCTTCGCCTCGGTGGTCTCCACCATTCCCAACCAGTTCTCCCTGGTGAAGGCGTCGGAAGGCTGGGGCGCGGTCTTCGTTATCGCCCTCATGTACCTGGCCTTGCTAGTGGCCATCGTGTTCGTGGAAAACGGCCAACGGCAGATCCCGGTGCAGTTCGCCAAGCGGGTGGTGGGCCGTCGCATGGCCGGCGGCCAAAGCACCTACATCCCGCTGAAGGTGAACCAGTCGGGCGTGATCCCCATCATCTTTGCCAGCTCGGTTCTTTATCTGCCCATCCTGCTGTCGGCAGTGCTGCCGTCTGACTCCAACCCCGACCACAACACCTGGGGAGAGAGCGTCCAGAGCTGGGTAAACACCCACTTGGGCGATCCCGCCGACACGGTGTACTTGATCGTCTTCGCCCTGATGATCGTGGGGTTCGCGTACTTCTACACTGCCATCACCTTCGATCCGGTCAAGCAGGCCGATCAGATCCGCAAGCAGGGCGGGTTCATCCCCGGCATCCGACCCGGTCGTCAAACCGAGCGCTATCTGGGCCGCATCCTGTCTCGCATCACACTGCCCGGAGCGCTGTTCATCGCCGCGGTGGCCGTCATCCCCGCCATCGCCCTCTCCCAGTACATCCCCAGCCAGAGCGCAACGGCCTACAGCTTCAGCGGCATCTCAGTGCTCATTGCGGTGGGTGTGGCCCTCGAGACCATGAAGCAGATCGACAGCCAGCTCATGATGAGAAATTACGAGGGCTTCTTGAAGTAATGCCGTTGGTGCTGGTCATCTTGGGCCGCCAGGGATCGGGCAAGGGAACCCAGGCTGCGCTCCTAGCGGAACGCTATGGGGTGATCCACGTCTCCACTGGCGACATGCTGCGGGCCGCGGTAGCCGCAGGCACCGAGTTGGGGCTGCGGGCCAAGGCGGTGATGGACGCCGGCGACCTTGTGGGCGACGACATCATGATCGGGATCGTGGATGAGCGGCTGTCGAGCGACGACATTCAAGCCCACGGTGTACTGCTGGACGGCTTCCCCCGCACCACCGCACAGGCCGACGCCCTGGCCGAGATCTTGGGGGGCAGCGGCCCCGACTTAGCCATAAACCTCGACGTTCCCATTGCCGAGGTCACCCAGCGAATGCTGGCCCGGGGCCGAGGCGACGACACCACCGAGGCCATCGACCGCCGCCTCGCCCTCTATGAGGCCGAGACTGCTCCCCTGCTGGAATGGTTTGAGGGACGGGAATGCCTCGCGGTCGTCGACGGGCTGGGCACTGAAGACGAAGTGTTCGCCCGCCTCACCAAGGTGATCGACGGGCTCTAGCGGTTTGTTCGTGTCGAAACGGCCAGATAGCATAGCTGTTCGGCTCACGTAGTGGGCCGCTATTCGCGCGGTTCGCCGCACCAGCTTGCCAAGACGTCAGGAGAGGTCGCCCTTGGCGAAAAACAAGGAAGACGCCATCATCATGGAAGGGACGGTTACCGAGTCTCTTCCCAATGCCATGTTCCGAGTCGAACTCGAAAACGGGCACAAGGTGCTGACCCACATCTCCGGCAAGATGCGGATGCACTACATCAGAATCCTCCCCGGCGACCGGGTCCAAGTGGAGTTGACTCCCTACGACCTCCAGCGGGGTCGGATCACCTACCGATACAAATGACCGAAAGGACACCGTGAAAGTCCGCCCCAGCGTCAAGAAAATCTGTGACAAGTGCAGAGTCATCCGCCGACACGGGCGCGTGCGGGTGATCTGCTCCAACCCCCGTCACAAGCAGAGGCAGGGCTGAGCGATGGCCCGTATCGCCGGCGTCGACATCCCCCGGGAGAAGCGCACCGTGGTCTCCCTCACCTACATCTACGGCATTGGGCCGACCCTGGCTCGGCAGGTATGCGTGGAAGCCGGGGTTGACGAGAGCACCCGACTGCGCGACCTCACCGATGAAGAGGTGGCCAAGCTGCGCAACTACATCGAGGGCAATCTGCGAGTGGAAGGCGACCTCCGCCGAGAGACCAGCCAGGATGTCAAGCGCAAGATGGAGATCGGCTGCTACCAGGGGCTGCGCCACCGCCGAGGGCTTCCCGTGCGCGGCCAGCGCACCCACACCAACGCTCGCACCCGCAAGGGCCCGAAGAAGACAGTGGCCGGCAAGAAGAAGGTCATGAAGAAGTGAAGCAGGAAAGGAATTCCCGCTAATGGCCAAGCCATCAGCCGGAGGGCGTCGGCCCCGCCGCCGGGAGCGCAAGAACATCTCCTACGGGGTGGCTCACATCAAGAGCTCCTTCAACAACACCATCGTGACCATCGCCGACCAACAGGGAAACGTCATCTCATGGGCCTCGGCCGGCAACGTCGGATTCAAGGGATCTCGCAAGTCCACTCCGTTCGCCGCGCAGATGGCTGCCGAACAAGCGGGCCGCAAGGCCATGGAGCACGGTATTCGCAAGGTGGACGTGCATGTCCGCGGCCCGGGCTCGGGTCGTGAGACCGCCATCCGCTCGCTCCAGGGGGTGGGCATCGAGATCACCGGCATCAAAGATGTCACCCCCATTCCCCATAACGGCTGCCGCCCGGCAAAGCGGCGGAGGGTTTGACATGTCTCGCTATACCGGTCCGCGATCTCGAGTATCACGTCGCCTCGGGGTGAACGTTTGGGGCACCAAGGGTGAGACCATCGCCCTGGAGCGCCGTCCCTATCCCCCGGGTGAACACGGAAGATCTCGCCGTCGGGGCAACGTGTCGGAATATCTGCTCCAGCTCCAAGAGAAGCAGAAGGCTCGCTACACCTACGGGCTGAACGAGCGCCAGTTCCGCAACATCTTCAAGGAGGCGGCCCGCCACAAGGGCGTCACCGGAGAGAACATGCTGAGGTTCCTGGAGCTGCGCCTAGACAACGTGGTGTATCGCCTCGGCTGGGGCGCCACCCGACCCCAGGCCCGCCAACTCGTCTCCCACGGCCACATCAACGTGAACGGTCGCAGGGTCAACATCCCCAGCTACCGGCTCCGCAAGGACGATGTGCTGTCGCTGCGGGACAAGGCCCGCGAAATGGTCGTGGTGGGGTGGAATCTCGACGTGCTCGACCGCACCCCGCCAGCCTGGCTGAGCCGGAGCGACGACGGCTTCGAGGCCACCGTGCGAGACGCCCCCCTGCGCGAGCAGATCGATGTGCCGGTTCGGGAGCAGCTCATCGTCGAGCTCTACAGCAAGTAGACCACCGTCAAGCAACACGATCTGAAGACAAAGTTGACCATCACCATTTCAAACTCAAGAACTGAGGGAGCCGGATCATGCTGGTAATGCAACGACCCACCGTCGAGTCGGTTACCGAGCTCGAAGACAACCGCCAGAAGTTCGCCGTTGGCCCACTGGAGCCCGGCTTCGGACACACCCTCGGAAACTCGCTGCGCCGAGCCCTGCTGTCTTCAATTCCAGGTGCTGCGGTGATTCGAGTTCGCTTCGACGACGCGCTTCACGAATTCGACACGATCACCGGCGTGGCCGAGGACGTGACCGACATCATCTTGAACTTGAAGGATCTCGTCTTGCGGTGCCACAGCGAGGACGCGGTTGAGCTTCGCATCGACCAGCGAGGGCCCGGCGAGGTCACCGGCGCGAGCCTGTCGGTCAACCCCGACGTGGAGGTGCTCAATCCCGATTTGGTCATCGCCCGGCTGAACGACAAGGCGCGCTTGGCCATGGATATCACGGTTTCCAAGGGTCGGGGCTACGTGTCAGCGGAGACCAACAAAGTGGACTCCACCATCGGCGTAATCCCCATTGACTCCATCTTCTCTCCCGTGCGTCGAGTTGCCTACAACGTCGAGCCCACCCGGGTGGAACAGTCCACTGAGTTCGACCGCCTGGTGCTGGATATCGAGACCGACAGCTCCATCACCCCCCAAGAAGCGCTGGCCTCCGCCGGTGCCACGCTGCGGACCCTCGTGCAGTTGGTGGAAGAGATGAGCGACGAGCCCCAGGGTCTGAGCATGGCCGAGGCAGGGAGCGCCCCGGCCGGTGCTCCTGATTTGGATCTGCCCATCGAGGACCTGGAGCTCTCCGAGCGGCCCCGCAACTGCCTCAAGCGAGCGCAGATCAACATGATCGGCGAGTTGCTGGCCCGCACCGAGGACGAGCTGCTGGCCATCACCAACTTTGGCCAGAAGTCGCTGGACGAGGTCAACGAGAAGCTCGACGAGCGAGGCCTCGCCCTGGCCGGACCCCGCTCGTAGAAGCAGGAAGCGCCATGCCCGGACGACCACGCAAAGGACGCCGCTTCGGCGGAAGCTCGCAACATCAAAAGCTGATGATGGCCAACCTCGTCGCGTCCCTGATCGCCGCTGAGGGCATCACCACCACCGAAGCCAAGGCCAAGGCCATGCGCCCGGTGGCCGAAAAACTGATCACCAAGGCCAAAAAGGGCGGTCGGCACAACCACCGTCAGATCTTGGCTCAGTTGGGCGACGCTGAGATCACCGACAAGCTGATGGTGGACATCGGTCCTCGCTACGCCAACCGGCCCGGTGGCTACACCCGCATCTTGAAGCTGGGGCCCCGCCACGGCGACAACGCCCCCATGGCCCGCATCGAGCTGGTCTAACCGCACCAAGCGGCCGTGCGGGTTAGAGAGACGAGGGTGAAGCCTCGTCCAACTCCACGGGAGTAGGCGGACAACCATGCGAGTCCGAGCAACGGTCGCCTACAACGGCGGGTCATTCCACGGATTCGCGGTCAACGAAGGGGTCCGCACGATAGGCGGCGACCTCACCGAAGCCCTCACCCGGTGCTTGCGCCAATCAGTTGATCTGACGTGCGCGGGCCGAACCGACACCGGAGTCCATGCGTGGGAACAGGTGGTGAGCTTCGAAGCCCCCGACGATGCCGACCTTCTTCGCGTCCGCACTGCGGTGAACCGCATGCTGGGCCCGACCATCGTGGTCCGCGCTCTAGAAGCCGCTCCCGATAGCTTCGATGCGCGATTCGATGCCACCAGCCGCACCTACCGCTACTCAATTTTGAATAGGGAAGTGCCTGATCCGTTCATCGCCGACACCGCCTGGCACATTTCCCACCCGCTGGACGCAGGCAAAATGAACACTGCTGCCGCTGCCATCGTGGGCGAACACGACTTCACCTCCTTTTGCCGCCGACAGCACACCGCCGACGGCATGGAGAAGTCCCGGGTGCGTGTGGTGTATCGGGCGGGTTGGCAACGAGCCGATCAAGACCTGTTGCGCTTCGAGATCGAGGCCTCCTCCTTCTGCCACCAGATGGTCCGCTCCATTACCGGGACCTTGGTGGACATCGGCGCGGGCCGCCGCTCTCCCGAGGCCATGGCCGCCATCTTGGCGGCGAAAGACCGCTCCGGCGTTCCCAATTTGGCCCCACCTCATGGCCTTTGCCTCTGGTCGGTTTCCTACTCGTGAATCCTTTGGCCAGACACTCGTTGGGGCAGTTGTCACTTCGCTGGTTCGGGCCGTATCATTGCTTTTCCGGTATCGCGTCTGAAGGAAAGCCGATGCCCACTTACTCCCCGAAAACCAAGGACATTGAACGCGCGTGGCATGTTGTCGACGCTGAGGGCCTCATTCTCGGTCGCATGGCCACCGAAGTGGCCCGCGTGCTGAGGGGCAAGCACAAGCCAGAGTTCACGCCCCATCTCGATACCGGTGATCACGTGATCATCGTGAATGCCGACAAGGTCGTGCTCACCGGCAACAAGGCCTCCGACAAGCAGGTGTACCGTCATTCCGGCTATCCCGGTGGTCTGCACCAAACTACCTATGGGCACCTGCTGGAAACCCAACCCGCCGAGACCGTGCGCCGGACGGTGAAGGGGATGCTCCCCAAGAACCGCTTGGGCCGCCAAATGCTCCGCAAGCTCAAGGTGTACGCCGGTCCGGCCCATCCCCATGAAGCCCAGAAGCCCCTGCCCTTGGAGATCGCCGGGGCCCGATCCCACATCGGAGACTCTTGATGTCCGTTCCTTTGACCCAGGCCACCGGACGACGCAAGCGGGCTGTGGCCCGGGTCGGATTCCGCCACGGCACTGGCCAAGTGACCGTCAACGGCCGCCAAGCCGAAGACTACTTCCCCTCCCGAAGTCACCGGATGGCATTCATGGAGCCTCTCCAGCTCACCAACACCGCCGAGGTTTACGACATCGACGTGAACATGCACGGAGGCGGGGCCAATGGGCAGGCCGGGGCTTTGCGACTGGGTATCGCACGGGGTTTGGTTGCACTCGACCCCGAGTTGCGGGAAACCCTCAAGCAGGCGGGATTCCTGACCCGTGACGACCGCAAGAAGGAATCCAAGAAGTACGGCCTGAAGAAGGCCCGCAAGGCACCTCAGTACTCCAAGCGCTAGGCCGGATCCCCGCGGCCAGGGGCTGAGTTCAGTGCTGCGCTTTGGAACCGACGGGATTCGGGGTCGAGCCTACAAAGAGCTCCTTCCCGACGACGTCATCGCGCTGGCCCAAGCAGCTGCTGAAGTTCTCAACCCCTCAACTCCCGTGGTCATCGGGCGCGACACTCGGGAATCCAGCCCCGATTTTGCCGCCGCCTTAGCCGCTGGCTTCAGCGCAGTCGGAGTTTCCACTGTTGACATGGGGGTGGCTCCCACCCCGGCGGTGGCCTGGGCCGCAGCTCACGATCACACCCCTGGCGCGGTGGTCTCGGCATCGCACAACCCATGGTCAGACAACGGCGTCAAGCTATTCAGCCCCGGTGGCCGAAAGCTGGACGACAAAATCCAGGCCGCACTGGAGTCGGCTTTGGATGATCCCAACCGCAGCACGGTGTCCATAATTGGCGCTCCCCAACGAACTTCCGATGGATCGGGGCTGTTGCAGAAGTACCAGGACGCGGTAGCCAGCACCGCTCACTTCGACGGATGCAACCTCCGCGTTGTGGTGGACGCGGCCCACGGGTCAGCCACTGCCGTCCTTCCCGGCCCACTCCAAGCGCACAATGTGACCGTCACCGTGATCAATGCTGAGCCCGATGGCCGAAACATCAATCGCCACTGTGGCTCTACCCATCCGGAGGCAGTCGCCCAGGCCGTTCGCGAGCAGGATGCCGACTTGGGGCTCACTTTCGACGGTGATGCCGACCGAGTGCTGGCCGTGGACCACACCGGCAAGCTCGTCGACGGCGATGAGATCATCGCCATCTGCGCGGCCGACCGCCATCAACGGGGTCATCTCCCCGGCAACACCGTGGTGGTTACGGTGATGACGAACTTGGGATTTCACCGAGCCATGGCCCAGCGGGGCATTCACGTGGTGACCACACCGGTGGGCGACCGCCACGTGTGGGCGGCGCTCCAAGACGGCGACTGGGGGCTGGGCGGCGAGCAGTCGGGCCATGTGATCTTCCCCTCCTTGGCCACCACCGGCGACGGCCTGGTCACCGCCTTGCAGCTCCTCGAAGTTGTTGCCCGCCGAGAAATGCCCTTGCACGACCTAGCCGCCGAAGCCATGACCAAGATGCCCCAAGTGCTCCACAACGTACCCATCGACCCCGGCTCCATCGACTCCGACCGCATGTCGGCCGCCGTGGCTGATGCTGAGAAGATCCTTGGTTCCCGCGGCCGAGTCTTAGTTCGCCCCTCCGGAACCGAGCCCGTCATCCGAATCATGGTGGAAGCCGAGACCGTCGAAACCGCCGACTCCATCGCCCATGAACTGGTTGCCGCTAGTCAACACTGGACCACTTACCCCTGACATCTATCGATGGTTGGTTGGATAGCGGTAGCCGACTCGCTCAGATCGAACGTTGCCGAGATTGTCCATCCGCCGAAGGGAATGAAGACAGATGCCGTAACGGTCTCTCCGTCCGAGTCGACGATCGACTGGACAAACCGGGCAGAGTTTTCCGCACCGAACAGAACGGAGGCCTCATTGATAGTGCTGTTGACCGCGTCGAACGTCGTGCTCTGACCGCCGGAGAATTCCAGTGCCAAGTCGTAAATCCCTATTCGTGACGTGACGAACGTATTCCAGTTGATGTAGGCCCTGAGCGTCCCTTCCGCTTCACCGTCAAAGTAAAAGCAGGCCACTCGCAACTCGGCTCTGGCCCCCTCAGACAGCCAAGTTCCTGTGATCGATTCGGTGAAAACACCTACCTGTCGAGGTCTGTCCAGGCCAGGATGGTTGAATTCGAAGCCGTCGTAAGGATTCCAGCCGTCTTGAGGCACTGAATCGCCGACATCGCCGGTGTCCTCGGTGTCGCCGGTGTCGTCGGTGTCGCCGAGGTCGTCGCCATCATCACTGTCGTCGGTTTCGTCGGTTTGGCCGCATCCCCCGGGAACGGCATCCATGTCGACGCGGAACCGGCAGCGGTAGGCATTCAACAGCGCTTCTTGCGCGGCCACAAGATCTTCAAGCTTCATCAGATCCATATTTCTGTAAGACCCGATGAATGTGAGTGAAGTCCACTCTGGGTAGGCAGGCTGTCCGTCCCGGCATCCTCCAGGCACGTACTGGATGTCCACATTGAACAGGCAGCGATAGTCGCTTATCAACGCCGATTGTTCTGAGATCAGCTTGTTCAGCCTCGTTTTCTCCTCGAGCAGCAGTGCATTGGCAGACGGTGTCTCACCGGAAGAGTCCGGGTCCGCGGCGGCTGGCGGGACGTACAGCAACCCATAGGCAATCACGGCAACAGCCAGTGTCGCCGCAGCCAGCTTCCCTCCAAGCGATGAGGTTCTTTTCAAGGGAGCCAACACAGGCAGAACCACCCTCCTACAGCCCCGACGGATCCCACCCTACCCCCGTCCTTTGGATCGCGGTGGCAATGGGTCCGCCATCGACTATCTCGGGCCCACACCACTAACCTTGGGGGAGATGTGCGGCATTGTCGCGGTGGTCCGGCGCTGGTCACAGCGTGTTCCCCCGACCTCGGCCGAGGTCCTCGACCTTTTGAGCCCGGTGGTCGTGGCTTTGCGCGACCTGAGCGACGCCGATGACCTGGCCGGGCGCATCGGAACAGCGGCCGACAACCTGACTGAGGCCGACCGCCTGCTCCAAGGCACCGCCGGGCTTCAGGCGCTGTTGGCCGAAAAGCCACTGCGGGCCACCATCCGAGCCACGCTCAGCGAAGTCGATCGGCTGGTCGGCAGACTGGAGGTCGATCTCGACCGGTCAGGGAGCGATCGGGCCACCGAGGCGGTCAACGCCGCGTTGGTCCAGATGAAGGACGCCGTGTGGGCCATCGGCAACGACCGGCTGAACACCGCCGATGCGGTAGCCGAGTTGGCCGGGCCCAACGCCAGTGTGGCCGCTCTGTCCGCATTCAGCTCGGTGCAGATCGCGCTGTCGGCGCTCGACCGCCTGGAAGTTCGGGGCCGGGACTCGGCTGGACTCCATTTGCTGATCAGCGACCATGGTCTCGACCCCGCAGCCCCCGCTGTGGCCGCGGCGCTGGCCGAGCGGGCTGCCGACCCGCTGTTCCGGTCGGGTTCGGTGCGCTGGGCCGAGGGCTGCTTGAGCTTCGCCTACAAGGCGGCCGCAGAAATCGGCGAGCTCGGCGACAACACCGCTGCGCTTCGAGCGGCCATCGCCGACGACGAGCTCTTGGCCGCCGCGCTGGACGCTCCAGAGGCCTCTGCCGTGGTCATTGGGCACACTCGCTGGGCCAGCGTGGGCATGATCAACGAGGCCAACGCCCACCCACTCAACTCCGAACTGGCCGATGGCCCCCCCCGGCCCTACACAATCGGTGCTCTGAACGGCGACGTCGACAACCACACCGATCTGGTTGCCTACCACAACCTGGCCCTTGACCCCGGCATCACCACCGATGCCAAAGTAATTCCCACGCTCTGGTCAGCTCGATTGAGCGATTCGGCCAATTCCTCTAACGCCCGCGACTCAGTTCCCAAGAGGCCAGGCCGCGTCCCAAACTCTGATGATGCTATCGACGCCTTCCTCCGAACAGTGGGCGACCTCGACGGCTCAGTGGCCATCGCCGGGCAGACTGCCACCCACCCTGGCCAACTCCTGTTGGCATTACGGGGCAGCGGTCAAGCCCTGTATGTCGGTGCGGCGGAAGACGCCTACGTCGTGGCCAGTGAGCCCTACGGCCTGGTAGAGCAATCCGGCCGCTATCTGCGGATGGATGGAGAAACCCCATCCGACCGGGAGAACGCGGCCTTGAGCCGAGGCCAAGTGGTGGTTCTCAATAGCGACGACGCCGGCGACCTGTCTGCCCTCCGGCGATTCTCCTATGACGGCACTCCACTTCCGGTGGCCGATGCTGACATCGTCGACGCCGAGATCACGACCCGCGATGTTGACCGCCGAGGATTCCGCCACTTCTTGCTGAAAGAGATCACCGAGTCGCCCGAGTCATTCCGCAAGACCCTGCGAGGCCGAATCATCAGCACCGACAGTGACCAGCCCACTCCAACGCTGAGAGTGGAGTTGGGCCGCGAATGCCTGCCTGACCGCTTGGTGAAGGACATGGCCGACCGGCGCATCGCCAACATCATTGTCATCGGACAGGGCACTGCCGCGGTGGCGGCCCACAGCCTGGCCCACTTCCTGCGCCAGGAACTGCCCGACCGCCACGTCAGCTCGGTCCAGGCCACCGAGCTATCAGGGTTCGGGATGCAGGCTGATATGAGCGACACCCTGGTCATTGCCATTAGCCAGTCGGGGACCACCACCGACACCAACCGCACCGTCGACTTGGTGCGGCGGCGAAACGCGGCTGTCATCGCCATCGTCAACCGTCGCAACAGCGACTTATGCGACAAAGCCGACGGGATGCTCTACACCTCCGACGGGCGAGATGTGGAGATGAGCGTGGCTTCCACCAAGGCGTTCTATGCCCAAGTGGCCGCCGGCGTGCTGTTGGCCGTGGCTTTGGCCGACGCCGCCAACGGGGGGCAGCCAACCGACCCCCGGCGTCAGGAGCGCCGGCAGCAACTGCTGGCCTCGCTGCGCGACCTGCCAGCGGCCATGGCCGAAGTGCTCAACTTGCACGATCGCATCGCCGACATCGTGCGCCGCCACGCCCTGGGCCGCACCTATTGGGCCGTCGTGGGCAATGGGCTCAACCGCGTTGCCGCCGAGGAAGTCCGCATCAAACTCTCGGAGCTGTGCTACAAGTCCATCGCCTGCGACACCACCGAGGACAAAAAGCACATCGATCTGTCTTCCGAACCGCTGATTCTGGTGTGCGCCGCCGGACTGTTCGACTCCACCGCCAACGACGTGGCCAAGGAAGTGGCCATCTTCCGAGCCCACAAGGCCGCACCCATCGTGATCACCAGTGGTACAGAAGCCCGCTTTGACGCCGCAGCCGAGGTGATCGCCGCCCCGACCACCGGGTCGCCCGATCTGGCCTTTGTGCTGGCCACCATGGTGGGCCACCTGTTCGGCTACGAGTCGGCGTTGGCCATCGACGAGCTGGCTCAACCTCTGCGGGAAACTCGGGCGGCCATCGAGGCCGAGGTGGCTTCCAGCGATGCTCACAATGACGCTGGCATCGACAGCCAGCAACTTCTGGAGAAACTCCGCTCACAGTTCACTCCTGCCGCCCAGCGGTTCTTCCAAGATTTGCGCCAGGGCCGCTACAACGGATGCCTCGAGGCAGGAACGGCCGCGGAGATGGCCTCCATGTACCGCTACGCCCTGGGCATCGCCCCCCTCGACGCCTATCAACTGGAGCGAGGTCGAGTGGGCACCCCCGCGGTGGTGCTGGAAGACCTCACCGCCATGCTCACTGTGGCGGTGGGCGAACTTACCCGACCGGTGGACGCCATTCGCCACCAGGCCAAGACCGTCACTGTCGGGATATCAAGGGCCGAGGAGTCGCTGTTGGAGCTGCCCCTGGTGCGGGCCGCCCTCGACGCCGGCGCACCCCGCCATCAGCTCAGCTACCAAACCCTGCGTACTCTGACCGCCCTCGATCCCGCGGTCGCCGAGGTCACCGGGTACATCCGGTACGGCATCAACGGCGATCCGGAAGCGCCCAGCACCACCATTCATGTGATCGATCGGGGCGGCATCACCGTGGGATTGGCCTCCCGCGCCGAACGCGATCCCACCTTGCGAGGCAGCAAGCACCTCGTGGCAATCGAACGACAGGTTCAAGCTGCTCGAGGACGTTCCGACGGCCGGACCATCGTGCTCATCCCCGAAGTCAAGGACCGCCAAACCACCGGACTCACCCTGCTGCACGTGCGATTCCGGCCAAACCTGTCACCCGAGAATGCTCAACAGGTGTTGGAGGGCTATCGGAACCGGTTCGCCGCCCTGCGCGACGAGGTCACTGAAACCGAACCTGACTTCCGCCTCGACCGACTGGGCGACATCAGCACTGAAGACCTCCTGCTAGAACCGTTGACCGAACTGGCCAACCGCTGGCGTCCATGATCCCTGTCATGGGAAGCGCCAAGAGGACAGACCGGGCCGACACCAGCCCACGAGACTCCGACTGACATGATCCCAATCGTCACCCCGGAGGAGATGGCCGCCATCGACGCGGCTGCCCCCGAACCGGTGGAAGAACTGATCGAGCGGGCCGGCGCCGCGCTGGCCCGAGCCGCCCTTGACATGTTGGGCGGCGGCTACGGGAGGCGGGTAACCGTGTTGGCCGGAAAGGGCAACAACGGCGCCGACGGACGGGCCGCCGCCGAGCGGCTGCGACGCCGGGGCGTCCGGGTGGCCGTGGTCGACGCCGATGATGCGCCGAACTCGCTGCCCGCGGCCCACCTGGCTATCGACGCCGCCTACGGCACCGGATTGCGCCGGCCTTATTCCCCGCCCTCGCCCGTGCCATTGCTCGACCACCCCAACCGGACGGCGCCGATTCTGGCCGCCGACATCCCCTCCGGAGTCAACGGGCTGACCGGCGAGGTCGTCGGTGAACCCTGGATCGCGGACCAAACGGTCACCTTCGGCGCCCTGAAGCCTGGCCTCATCCTCCATCCCGGTGCTCAGCATTGCGGCCAGGTCACGGTGGCCTCCATAGGGCTCGACGTCTCGTCGGCCCGCACTCATCTGGTTGCCGACGACGACGTCAGTACCTGGCTGCCGGTCCGACCAGCCGAGGCCCACAAGTGGCAATCCGCCTGCTGGGTCATCGCCGGATCGCCAGGCATGACTGGGGCAGCCCATCTGGCTGCCACCGCCGCGCTGCGGGGTGGATCGGGCTACGTGCGGCTGAGCACCCCGGGCCTTGAAGCTGCTGGCCTTCTGGCTGGTCCCGCCGCGCCCACTGAAGCTGTCGGCTTCCCCCTGTCTGCCGACGACTGGGCAGCAGCGGTCGATGCCGCTGACCTTTCTCGCTTCAAGGCCATGCTGGTCGGCCCTGGATTGGGCCGACAGCCCCACACCCTCCAGGCGGTTCGCGATCTGGCCGCCAAGTCGCCCCTCCCCTTGGTGATCGACGGCGACGGCCTCTGCGCCTTCGGCCCCGATACCCCTGAGGTGCTGTCGCAGCGCACCGCTCCCACCGTGCTCACTCCCCACGATGGCGAGTACCGCATCCTTACCGGCGCTGCCCCCGACCTGGATCGCTTTGCCGCCGCTCGCTCGCTGTCCGCCGCCACCGGTGCACTGGTTCTGCTCAAAGGCCCCACCACCGTGATCGCCCATCCTGATGGCGAGGCGGTGGCCGTGGCCAGCGGCGATGCCCGGTTGGCCACTGCCGGCACCGGCGATGTTCTGGCCGGACTCATTTGCGGGCTGCTCAGCGCGGGCACCGACCCGCTGAAGGCCGCCGCGGCCGCCGCCTGGCTGCACGGGAGGGCCGCTTCTGCCCGTCCCCCAGCCGCAATGGCAGCATCGGATCTACTCCTTGCTCTCCCCGAGGTGTGGGAAGGCGCCGTCCGAAAGGCCGCAGTGAGATGAGGCCGACCTGGGCCGACATCAGCCTCTCGGCCATCGCCCACAACGTGAGGCTCTTGGCCGAACTCGTCCATCCCGCCAAGTTGTGCGCAGTGGTCAAAGCCGATGCCTATGGGCACGGAATGGTCCCGGTGGCCCGAACTGCGGTGGATGCGGGGGTGAGCACCCTGGCCGTGGCCCTGGTGGACGAAGGCCGCCAACTCCGAGAGGCCGGGATCGACACCCCCGTCCTCCTCTTGTCGGAGCCTCGACCCAATGAGTTTGCCCAGGTGGTTGAATTCGAGCTCATTCCCACCGTGTACCAGGGCGAGGGTTTGGCGGCCGCCGCCGCAGCCGCCGCCGCTGCCGACGAGCGGCTATCTGTCCACCTAAAGGTCGACACCGGCATGGCCCGAGTCGGTGCATCGCCTGCGGAAGTCATGATGCTGGCCGATGCCATCGCCGATCGAGACACGCTGGAGCTTGCCGGAGTGTGGACCCATTGCGCAGTGGCTGACGAGCCCGACAATCCGTTCACTGCGTACCAGATTGAGCAGTACAACCATCTGCTCTCGCGGCTGCGCCTTGGCGGTCACCATGACTTCTGTCGCCACCTGGCCAACTCGGCCGTGGCTATGGCACATCCTGCCGGACGATTCGACATGGTGCGCTGTGGCATCGCCATCTACGGCATCCCGCCGTCGCCGGCATTGGCCGGCTGCCTTCCGCTTCAGCCGGCGATGACCTTGCGATCCGAGGTGGCCATGGTCAAGACCATCGCCGCGGGCACGTCGGTGTCTTACGGTCACTACTACACCGCTCCCGCCGACACGCAGCTGGCCACCATTCCCATTGGCTACGCCGACGGCTGGACCCGCCGGCTCGGCGTGAGTGGGGGCGAAGTGCTTATCGGCGGCCGCCGGTGCCCCATCGCCGGGGTGGTGACCATGGACCAGACCATGGTGGACTGCGGTCTGGACCACCCGGTGTCACCCGGCGACGAGGTGGTCCTCCTGGGGCGACAGGGCAGCGAGGAGATCACCGCCACCGAGATCGCCGAGCGCATTGACACCGTCGCCTACGAAATCGTCTGCCATCTCGGCCGCCGAGTCCCCCTCCGCATTACCTAGTAGAACCGCTGCCCCTCCGGACTCACCCTCCAGCTAGCGAGCAGGGGATTGAATGTCGGGCAGCCCCACGGTGTACTCAGGATTGGTCTCATTCATGATCGACTCGGTGCGGGATGCGATCCTCTCCTTGAAATCGGGATGGGGAAAGACCCAGAACTTGTCGTTTTGCACCGCGTCGAACACCAACTCAGGGATCTCAATCGGGTCGGTGCCCTCGTCGATTGCGTTGATCAAGGCGGTGTGGAAAGCCGCTGCCTCGGCATCAGCCGACATGGGGCCGCAGGTGTCCTCATAGGTGTCGGGACGGTTGCGCTCGGCCCGGAAGATGCCGGTGGCCACTGGGCCAGGGCACAAGCACGACACCCCGATCGGCGCGCCGATCATGTCCAGCTCCCGATGCAGCGACTCGGCGATGGCCACCGCGCCGTATTTCGAGGTGGTGTAGGGCCCGAGCAACCCCCCGGAGGTGAGGCCGCCCACCGAGGCGGTAATCACCACATGGCCGTCTTCGCCCTTCTCCAGCATCCGGGGAATGAAGCTGCGCACCCCGTGGATCACGCCCCACAGGTTCACGTCCAGCACCCAGCGCCAATCGTCCACGGTGTTCTCCCAGGTGAACCCGCCGGTGAGCACTCCAGCGTTGAGATGTACCAGGTGAATGCCGCCGAATCGCTCCAGGGCCGCATTGGCCAGCGCCTCATTGGCGTCGGGACTGGTCACATCGGTCAACATGAGCTGGGCGTTCTCCAGACCGCCGACGGTCTCCGCCAACCCGGCCTCGTCGATGTCGCCCGCCAATACGTGCATACCCTCAGAAGCGGCTTTTCGCACCATGGCCCGACCCATGCCGCTGCCTGCCCCGGTGATCACCGCCACCTTTCCGGTCAAATCCTTCATGTCAATCCCCTTCGCGGTTGCTTTCAAGCACCGCCATCATGGCCCATCGAGATATTCCTTATCCCATTGTCCTCATAGGGGGGCAAAATCAGCCCACTGCCCTGATGGCTGTCTCAACGGCAGTGGCCGCCATCAAGCGAACCAATCCAATTTCCGCCCTTACCTGGCCGGTCGCCCCAACCACCAAGGCATCCCCGTCACCGTCGGTATGAGCGGGTAGCAGCGCCCGGGCCATCCCGGCGTGGCCGCTGCGGGCCACCCGGAAGCAATCCAACTTGTCAAGCGTTGCGTTGGTGGCGACCACTCCGATGGTGGTGTTGGTGTGCGCCTCGTAATTGCTGTCGGCAAACGGGTCGGCGTGTTGGTACTGATAGGTGCCATCGATCAGTGCTCGTTGCACATCACCGTCGTTGATCGCCCCCGAGGCATTCACCGCCACCAGCGCGCCCACCAACACATCGTCCACTTGAAGCAGAGCGCCACCCAGCCCACCCGGCTGGCGATTCTCCGCTCCCCGCCACTTGTCCATGGTGGCCCCGGCGCCGGCACCCACCCGTCCCCACGGGGGATCCTCTTCGCAAGCCGATTGGGCGGCGGCGTATCCGGCGTCGGGCCCAGGCCGTACCGAGCCGTCGCCCTCGGTCAGGTCGTAGAGCGACATGCCCACCACGATCGGCACCCGCCCGCCCCTAGTCTCGAACCCCCGACCCTGCTCCTCGCACCATCGCATCACCCCGCCGGCAGCCGCCAAGCCGAATGCCGAGCCTCCCGACAGCACCACCGCGTCTACTTGGCTCACTGTCCGTTCTGGGGCCAGCAGGGCAAAATCCCTCGTTGCCGGCGCACCTCCCCGAATCTCCCCCGAAGCCGTCGTCCCCTCGGGGAACACCACCACCGTGCATCCCGTTCGGGCCGCCTCATCGGTCCAGTGCCCTACCAGCACGCCCCCGCCAACTCCTAGCATCACCGCCGACCGTACCGCACCCTCACTGAGCCGCGCATCGGCTCGCGAGCCGGATCAGTAGATGCCCGGGACGATCCGATAGGGGACTCGCTGCCGGTATTCGGCCCACTTCTCGGGGCCGTACTTGTCGGCGCAGTGCCGGTCGTCCTGACTCTGGCGGAGGAGGAACAACGCGATGACGTAGACGAAGTAGATCCATGCCCACAGGTTGCCGAAATGACCCCAGACCAGGGCGATGGCGAGGCCGAAGCACCACTCGCCCATGTAGTTGAAGTGCCGGGCGGCGCCCCAGAAGCCGCTGCACAGGATCTTGCGGTCGCCAGCCTCGATGACCTGTGGCGCGAACACCCCGAGAAACGTGCGGTCGGGCCAGCGCTTGAACGTGTACTTCTGCAAGCTGGCGCCTCGGGTGATGACCCATCCGGCGGCGTACAGCGCAGGCGCACCGATCAGCCACAGCATGCGCCAGCCGCCTGAGAGTCCTGGGTCGGGATGAGCCGCCAAACCCCACATCGGAATGATGAACACCCAGCCGTAAACGAAGAGCCCGCCCCAGAACAGCTTGAAGCCGAGCCGTTCGTGAATGATGTCGTACGTGTAGAGCATCGTCCGCTCGAAGATGTAGTAGTCGAACACGTAGAAGGTGACGAACGCTGCGAACAAGAAGACGCCTGGATTGAGGTCTGCAATGTTCTCGTGGTGCCACACTGCGCCGGACCACGCGTTGAGCGACAGCATGGTTCCGCCGACCACGTAGAAGTACATCTTGAGGTCGAGGCGACCGTTGAAGAACTGCATCTCGGAAGCCCGCCCGAACCACAAGGCAAGCAAACGGTTCTTGACCTCGCCTTCGGGCTGGGTGAACACCGCTATCGCGGTCAGGATGGCGGCGAGCACCGTTCCGCCGGCCACGGCGTACAGCGATGACCGGTAAAACCAGTCGCGCGGCATGCCCGTGAGCTCGAACCACCACAGAAGCTGGGCCGCTGCGAACACCAGCAGGCCGTTGAGGCGGTAGCTGCGGGGCTGGCCGGTGGCCGCGTCGATGACGTAGCCGGTCACGCGCCTGCCGGGCAGGATCATCTGGAGCACGACGAAGGCGACCATCACGATCAGCGGCGTGAGGAACCCCAGCACCGCCTCGCCCGCAGTCAACTCAGTCAGGTGTCCGACACCGAGTTGCTCGAACATCGGTAGCCTCCTCTCCGGTACCGCTTCAGCCGGTCGGCGCTAGAAGATGCCGGGGATGATCCGGTACGGAACTCGAGCCTGGTATTCGGCCCACTTCTCTTCGCCGTACTTCTCGGCGCAGACCTTGTCGTCCTCGAACTGGCGGGGAACGAAGAACGCAACGATGAAAATCACGTATGTCCAAGCCCACAGGTTGCCGAAGTGCCCAAAGGTCAGCGCCACGGCAATCCCGTACAGACCTTCGCCGAAATAGCCGAAGTGGCGTGCTTTCCCCCAGAACCCGCTGCACAGAATCTTGCGGTCGCCGGCTTGGATGTACTCCGGCTCGATGATGCCGAGGAACGTGCGTTCGGGCCAGCGCTTGAACGTGTACTTCTGCATGTTGGAGCCGCGAGAAATCGTCCAGCCCACGAAGAACAGTGCGGCGCTGCCGATCAGCCAGAAGTATCTCCCGCCGCCGGAGATACCGGGGTCGGAGAGTGGCGCCAAGCCCCACAGCGGCAGCACGAACATCCAGCCCCACACGAACGGCCCGCCCCAGACGAGCTTTAATCCGATCTTCTCGTAGGTGAGGTCGTAGGTGTAGAGCTGCACCCGTTCCCAGACGAAGTAGTCGAAGATGTAGAAGCAATTGATGGCGGCGTAGAGGAACAAGCCGGGGTTGGCATCGGCAACGTTGTCGTTGTGCCATGCGGCTGCTGACCAACAATTGAGCGACAGCATCGTGCCGCCCACGATGTAGAAGTACATCTTGAGATCGAAGCGGTTGTTGAAGAATTGCAGCTCTTGGGCACGGCCGAGATAGAACGCAAGCAAGCGGTTCTTCTGTGCGCCTTCGGGCTGGGAGAACACCACGAAGATCGTCGCGATGATCGCGATCACGAAGCCGCTCGCTATCGCATACATGGTCGACCGGTAGAACCAGTCGCGCGGCAGCGCGAATGCCCACACGAGGTGGGCAAGCACGAACACCGCCAATCCGTTGAGCCGGTAGTTGAGGGGCTCGCCGGTCTTGCGGTTGATGGCGTAGCCGGGCACGCGCCTCGCGGGCAGGACCATGTGGGCCACGAAGACCGCGGCGCAGACGAACAGCGGCGTGAGAAATCCCAGCACCGCCTCGCCGCCGGACAGCTTGAACAGATGGTCGATGCCGAGCCAGTCGATCATGATCTGCACCCCTCCTCGCTCCTGCCTGCGCAGAATACCAGCATTGCCGTCAGCGGCTTGGGACCGAGGCGCTCCGGCGGCGCAGCACCCGTCCGAGTCCATAACTTGCCACTCCCCTATCGAATCTGCTGGTGGGGGGCGTATTCTTGACTTGTGACGTTGACGTTGGCCGAGGTTGCCGCCAAAGCTGCCGATTGCACAAAGTGCGGGCTGGCCGAGGGCCGAACACAGGTGGTGTTCGGCATGGGCAACCCCCAAGCCGACCTCATGTTCGTCGGCGAAGGACCCGGTGCTGAAGAGGATAAGCAGGGCCTTCCCTTTGTGGGCCGCTCGGGAAAGCTGCTCGACCGGCTGATGGCCGAGGAAATCGGGCTGACCCGCGACAGTTGCTACATCGCCAATGTGGTCAAATGCCGTCCTCCCGACAATCGAGATCCCAAACCCGACGAGATCGACGCCTGCCGCCCGTGGTTGGAGCAGCAAGTCGAGCTCATCGCCCCAAGGGTGGTGGTCACCCTGGGCAATTTCTCTTCCAAGCTGCTGCTGGACACCAAGACCGGGATCACCAAGCTGCGAGGCCAGAGCTACCCGATGCCCAACACCGACGCCGTGATCATCCCCACCTACCATCCGGCGGCGGTGCTGCGGGGCGGCGGTCTCCAAGAGGCTCAGATGCGCTCTGATCTGGTTCGAGCCCGCATGGCGATGTCGGGATGATTCCTGTCCCCTCGCCCCAATGCGCCCCGACGCTCCCATGATACGAGTCCGCACCCGCTCTCCCGACAACACCCGGGAATTAGCCGCCAGCCTGGCCGAGCAGGCCCAGCCCGGCGACCTCTTGCTGCTGGTGGGTGACTTGGGCGCGGGCAAGACCACCTTCACTCAGGGGTTCGCCGCCGCATTGGGCATCAGCGAACCGGTCACCAGCCCTACCTTCACTCTGGCCCGGGAATACCACGGGCGGCTGCTCCTCCACCACCTCGATGTCTTCCGTCTCGACCAGATCTCCGAAGTGCTCGACCTGGGCCTGCCCGAATTGCTCGACAGCGACGGGGTCATCCTCATCGAGTGGGGCGACGCCATCCGCCAAGCCCTGCCCAGCGACTATCTCGAAGTGGCACTGACCTTCGTTGAGGGCCGTCCCAGCCCCCCCGACGAGCGGGTGGTAGTGCTCACCCCAGTGGGATCCCGATGGCAAGCCCGAGTAGACGAGCTGACCGCCCTCACCGAACCTTGGTTGGAGAGCCCACCGTGTTGATCCTGGGCATTGAGTCGGCCACCCAACAGGTGGGATGCGCCCTTGGCGGGCACGAGGGGGTGCTGGCCTCGGCTCACAGCGCCCGGGGCCGGCGCCATGCCGAGACCATCGCTCCCCAGATCCAGTTTGTGACCCGTCAGGCCCGGATCGAGCTGCGGGATGTGGGTTGCGTGGCTGTGGATCTCGGCCCCGGTCTGTACACCGGGCTGCGGGTGGGCATATCCAGCGCCATGGCGGTGGCCTATGCCTTGGCGGTACCGATGATCGGCGTATCCAGCCTCGACCTGCTGGCATTCGCCGTGCGCCACACCAACCGGCTGATTGTGGCCGCCATCGACGCCCGCCGCAGTGAGCTGTTCTACGCCTTCTACCGCCAAGTGCCCGGCGGGATCCAGCGGGTGTCGGAGGCCCAAGTGGGTACCCCGGACGATCTGGCCTCCGAGTTGCTGGCCACCAGCGAAGAGGTGCTGCTGGTGGGCGACGGCGCCCGCCGCTACTCCGAGGTGTTCGACCGGCTCCAGAAGACCGAGATCGCCGAACAAGATCTGGCCCACCCCTCGGCTGCATCGCTGGTACAACTAGCCCACGCTCGGGCGCTGCGGGAGGAGTTCGTCAAACCCTGGGAACTCAAACCGATATACCTTCGGGTTCCCGACGCCGACATCAACTGGAACACCCGATGAGCCTTCCCATGACTCTTGACCA
Organism: Acidimicrobiia bacterium; assembly: GCA_022827725.1. Lineage (GTDB taxonomy): Bacteria > Actinomycetota > Acidimicrobiia > Acidimicrobiales > Bin134 > Poriferisocius. The sequence continues at coordinate 105,724 of JAJEIJ010000017.1, read as the reverse complement.
GATGATCGTTCCCATGACCTTCGATCATCTGCCCCAGGTCATGGCCATCGACGCCCGGTGCTACCCCATTCCCTGGTCCCGGGATGTCTACGAGGCTGAGTTGGCCCGCACCGAGGATCGACTCTATGTGATAGCCCGCCCCGGTCGATTGGTGGGCCACGCTGGGGTGGCCTTCGAGGAAAACGAAGCCCACATCACCACGGTCACGGTGTCCCCTGATTGCCGCGGTCAGGGCATCGGCGCCCGGCTGTTTTTGGCATTGGCGTTGGCCGCCTGCCGCCGCAATACCAGCCTCGCTTTGGAGGTGTCTGCCGACAATCCCGCCGCCCAGGCCCTCTACCGGCGCTTCGGCCTCGCCCCGGTGGGTATTCAGCGGGGGTATTACAAGAACATGGGGCTGTCTCCCGACGCCGTGGTGATGCGGGCCGACAACATCCAACAATCCGACTATGCCGACCGTCTCATCAAGATCGCGGTAGAACTGGACTGCGCATGACCGCTCTGGAAACCCCTCAAGAGGCGCCCGCCATCGTCTTGGGCATCGAGACGTCCTGTGACGAAACCGCGGCGGCCGTGGTCTCTGGCCCCTCCGCCGTCCTTTCTTCGGTGATCAGCAGCCAGGTGGATCTGCACGCCCGCTACGGCGGCGTGGTCCCGGAGATCGCCAGTCGGGCCCATGTGGAGCTGCTCACCCCGGTGGTGGCCCAAGCGGTGATCGAGGCCGGCCTCAGCGACCACGATGTGGAGGCGGTAGCTGCTACCTCAGGCCCCGGCCTTATCGGCTCGCTGCTGGTGGGAGTGAGCGCAGCCAAGTCGTTGGCCTTGGTGTGGGATGTGCCGTTCGTGGCCGTCAACCACCTGGAAGCCCATCTTTACTCATCGTTCCTGGAAGAACCCGATTTGGAGCTGCCGGTGGTGGTGCTGCTGGTGTCCGGCGGGCACACCCTGCTGGTGCTCATGGAGGCATTCGGCCGCTATCGGCTCATCGGCCAAACTCTGGACGACGCCGCCGGTGAGGCGTTCGACAAGGTGGCCCGCTTCATGGACTTGGGCTATCCCGGTGGCCCGGTCATCGATCGCCTGGCCATGACCGGCAATCCCGAGGCGGTGGCCTTCCCCCGCCCCATGTACGACGACGGCTACGACTTCTCGTTCAGCGGCCTCAAGACCGCAGTGGTCAACCACGTGCGAAACAACCCCGACCTCGATGTGCCCGACATCGCGGCGTCATTTCAAGAGGCGGTGGTAGACGTGCTGATCCACAAAGCCCGCAAGGCTGCCGAGCAATACGGGGCCAAGGGCCTGTGCCTGGCCGGCGGGGTGGCGGCCAACTCCTCCCTGCGGGAACGACTGCTCGACGCCTGTGTGGTCGCCGGCATCAGCGGATTCTTGCCCAGCCGCTCCATGTGTACTGACAACGCGGCCATGGTGGCTGCCGCCGGTTGGCAGCGGCTTCAGCTCGACGGTCCCTCCCCGCTGGACACCGGCGCCGATCCCAACCTCCCGCTTCCCTTTATTCAGTCGGGGGAACCGGCAGCCTGAATTGGCCTGGGGGCGGCTAACGCCCTACTCTTAGCACTCGCCTATTGAGAGTGCTAAAGCTCAAGTCAACCAACCATTTGGAGGCCAAGATGGCGCTACAGCCCCTTGATGACCGAATCGTTGTCCGCCCCGGTGAGTCTGAAGAGATGACCGCCAGCGGCCTGGTCATCCCCGACACTGCCAAAGAGAAGCCCCAGCAGGGTGAGGTTCTCGCCATAGGACCGGGCAAGCGGTCCGACAACACCGGCGAGCTCATCCCGATGGACGTCTCCGTTGGCGACACCGTGGTGTACAGCAAGTTTGGCGGCACCGAGATCACCGCGGACGGCGAAGATCTGCTGATCTTGTCGGCCCGCGATGTGCTGGCAATCGTCAAATGACCAAGATCCTCAAGTTCCAGGAGGAGGCCCGCCAGGGCCTTGAGGCAGGCGTCAACCAGCTTGCCGACACGGTCAAAGTGACTCTGGGCCCCAAGGGCCGCAACGTGGTCCTCGACAAGAAGTTCGGTGCCCCCACCATCACGAACGACGGTGTGTCCATCGCCCGCGAGGTGGAACTCGACGACAAGTTCGAGAACATGGGCGCCCAGCTCATCAAAGAGGTGGCCACCAAGACCAACGACATCGCCGGAGACGGCACCACCACGGCCACCGTGCTGGCCCAGGCCATGGTCCGCCACGGCCTGCGCAACGTGGCCGCGGGCGCCAACCCGATGAGCCTCAAGCGGGGCATCGAGAAGGCGGTGGCCGCGGCGGTGGACTCACTGGCCGATCAGGCCCAGGACATCTCCCAGAAAGAGGAGATCTCCCAGGTGGCCTCCATCTCGGCCGCCGACAACGCCATCGGCGACGTCATCGCCGACGCCATCGACAAGGTGGGCAAAGACGGCGTGGTTACGGTGGAGGAGTCCAACACCTTCGGCATGGAACTCGACTTCGTGGAGGGCATGCAGTTCGACAAGGGATTCTTGTCGCCCTACTTCGTGACCGACCCCGAGCGCCAAGAGGCCGTGCTCGATGAGCCCTACATCTTGTTCAACCAGGGCAAGATCAGCTCGGTGCAGGATCTGCTGCCCGTGCTGGAGAAAGTCATGCAGACTGGCAAGCCGCTCTTGATTATCGCTGAGGACGTGGAGGGCGAGGCCCTGGCCACCCTGGTGGTGAACAAGATCAGGGGCACGTTCAACTCGGTGGGCGTCAAGGCCCCCGGCTTCGGAGAGCGCCGCAAGGCCATGCTCCAAGACATGGCCATCCTCACCGGCGGCCAGGTGGTGGCCGAGGAGGTCGGGCTCAATCTGGAGGGCGTCACCCTCGATCTATTGGGCACCGCCCGCAAGGTGATAGTGACCAAAGACGACACCACCATCGTGGAGGGCGCAGGCGCCAAGGCCGACGTCGAAGGCCGGGTGGCCCAGATCCGCCAGGAGATCGACAACACCGACTCCGATTGGGATCGGGAGAAGCTCCAAGAGCGTTTGGCCAAGCTGGCCGGCGGCGTGGCCGTCGTCCAAGTGGGTGCCGCCACCGAGGTAGAGCTCAAGGAGAAGAAGCACCGGATCGAAGATGCGCTGTCGGCCACTCGAGCTGCCATCGAAGAGGGCGTGGTCGCCGGGGGCGGTACCGCCCTGCTGCGGGCCCGGCCGTCGGTGGTGCAGGTGGTTGAGAACCTGAGCGGCGACGAGGCCACTGGCGCCAAGGTCGTGCTCGAAGCGCTGAGCGTGCCGTGCTCCCTCATTGCCTCCAATGCCGGCTTCGAGGGCTCCATCGTGGTGCGCGACATCGAGGCCACCTCCGGCACCATAGGGTTCAACGCCGCCACCGGTGCCACCGAGGATTTGGTGGCTGCGGGCGTCATCGATCCCGCCAAGGTGACCCGGGCCGGCTTGCAGAATGCGGCGTCCATCGCTGGCATGCTGCTCACCACCGAGGCCCTGGTGGCCGACAAGCCCGAGCCCCCTGCCCCCCCGATGCCCCCCGGTGGTGACCCCATGGGCGGCATGGGCGGCATGGGAGGAATGGGCGGCATGATGTAGCCAGCCGGCCACATCAACTACCCAAAGAACCTGACTGGGGGCTGCCATCGCAACAAAGCGGGGTGGCCCCCAATTCATTCCCCGCCCCGAACAATGGCGGTTGGGCGGACCCCCACCCTGGGCTGAACTCGATCCTTCCGAGCGACGAGTGGACTTGGACCAGCTGAGGACAGCCCTGGACGGCCGTCCTCAGTCAACCTGGGGCGACACCAATCCCACCGGCCGGGAGCCGCGCTCCGCAGTGCTTGTGCTGCTCTACCCCGACGGCAACGACATCTGCGTGGTGCTCATTCGCCGAGCCCGGCACCTTCGCTCCCATGGCTGGGAAGTGGCCTTCCCCGGCGGCCGCCAGGAACCCGTAGACGCCACACTGCTCGACACCGCCGAACGGGAGACCCGCGAGGAGATCAGCCTGGACACCGAGAGCATCGAGGTCATCGGCCAGATCGACCGCTACGTAACCGTGGGCAGCCGGTCGATGGTCCACCCCTTCGTCGGCATCTTGCCCGGCCCGCCCACCGGGCTGGTCCCTGATCCCGCCGAAGTGGAGCGAATCCTGCTGGTGTCCACCGCCGAGCTCCTTTCCGACGATGCCTGGCGGGAGGAGATCTGGCCCATCAATGGCACCGACCGGGCCATCACCTTCTTCGAGCTCTACGGTGACACCGTGTGGGGCGCCACCGCCGCCATGCTCCGCCAACTACTCACCATCGCCACTGCCCGCTGAGAAATTCCCCGACCCCGCCGGTCTCCACCGCAAGCGGCCGCCGACCTTTCGGCAACAATGGCAACCATGGCTGAGCGACCGAACCACATGAGTCCGGAGGAGTTCCGGCAGGCGGGCTACGAGGCCGTGGACTGGTTGGCGAACTATATGGAGCGGCTCGGGGAGTTTCCGGTCAAGACCCCTGTGTCGCCGGGCGACGTCCGGGCCATGCTCCCAACCGAGGCCCCCGAGCACGGCGAGGACTTCACCGCCGTGCTGGCTGATATCGACCAGGTCATTGTGCCCGGCATCACTCACTGGCAGGCGCCGGGATTCTTCGCCTATTTCCCGGCCAATGCCAGTGCACCCTCTGCGTTGGCCGACCTGGTGTCGTCGGGCCTCGGCGCCCAGGGCATGCTGTGGGACACCGGCCCTGCGGTAACCGAGCTGGAGCAGCACGTCTTGGACTGGCTGGTCGTTGAGATGGACCTGCCGGAGAAGTTCCGGGGCAACGGCGTCATCCAAGACAGCGCGTCAAGCAGCACGCTGTGCGCCATCCTGGCCGCCCGGCACCGGGCCGGGGGCATCGGCGAACTCTCCAAGATGGTGGCCTACACCTCCGAACAGGCCCACTCGTCCATCGCCAAGGGACTGCGAGTGGCCGGCATCGCCGACGAGCGGGTGCGCTCCATCTCCACCACCCCCGACTACGCCATGCGGGCCGACCATCTGGCCTACGAGATCGTCAACGACAAAAACGACGGCCTGATCCCGTTCTTCGTGGCCGCCACCGTGGGCACCACCTCCACCACCGCCATCGATCCGGTGACCGAAGTGGGCTGGGTGGCGTCCAACTTCGACGCTTGGACCCACGTCGACGCCGCCTTCGCTGGTTCTGCCGCCCTCTGCCCCGAGATGCGGTTCCTCAACGAAGGGCTGGAAACTGCCGACAGCTACGTGTTCAACCCTCACAAGTGGATGCTCACCAATTTCGACTGCTCGGCGTTCTATGTGGCCGACCGGGCCAGCCTCAACGAGGCCTTGTCGATAACTCCTGAGTACCTGCGCAACCCGGCCAGCGAGTCGGGGGCAGTGGTGGACTACCGCGACTGGCAGGTGCCGCTCGGCCGGCGGTTCCGAGCCCTCAAGCTGTGGTTCGTGATTCGCCACTACGGCCTCGAGGGCCTGCGGGCCCACATCCGCCGCCACATCGCCTGGGCCGCCGAGCTCACCGAGTGGGTGGAGGCTGATGCCCGATTCGAGCTGGCCGCCCCTACCGTGGTCAGCCTGGTGTGCTTTCGCCACACCGGTGGCAACAAGGCCACCAGTCGGGTCCTGGACGCGGTCAACCAATCCGGCCGGGCCTATCTCACCTCGACCACTCTCGACGGCCAGCTCACCCTCCGGGTGGCCATCGGCAGTCCCCAAACCGAGCACCATCACGTGCAAGAGCTCTGGAATCTCATCCAATCGGCTGCCTGATTTCACCTACTCCCTGGTGAGGGAGTAAATCCCCCTATAGCAAGGCTGAAGGCCTTAGAATTCCTGGTTTCCAAGCAAAAGGGGCGTCGTGATGGCCGAGGTTGACATCGGGCTGGGCAAGACCGCACGGCGGGCGTACGGATTCGACGACATTGCCATCGTCCCCACCCGCCGCACCCGCGACCCCGAGGACGTGAGCATCGCCTGGGAGATCGACGCCTACCGCTTCGACCTTCCCCTCATGGCCTCAGCCATGGACGGTGTGGTCAGCCCTGAGACTGCCATCATCATCGGGCGCTTGGGCGGGGTGGGGGTGCTCAGCCTGGAGGGGCTCTGGACCCGCTACGACGACCCCGAGCCGATTTTGGATGAGATCGCGGCCCAGCCCCCAGAGAAGGCCACCCTGCGGATGCAGGAGCTGTATGCCGAGCCGATCAAACCCGAACTGGTCGGCGAGCGCATCCGTCAGATCAAAGACGCCGGGGTGATCTCCTGCGCGTCGGTCACCCCCCAGCGCACCGAGCAGCTCGCCCCCCACATGCTGGCCGCCGAGCTCGACCTCATGGTCATCCAGGGCACGGTGGTCACCGCCGAGCACAAGTCCAAGAACCATGAGCCGTTGAACCTCAAGCAGTTCGTGCGCCGCTTGGAGATTCCGGTGATCGTCGGCGGCTGCGCCAGCTATGACGCTGCACTTCACCTCATGCGCACCGGCGCCGCCGGCATCCTGGTAGGGGTGGGACCGGGCCAAGCCTGCACTACCCGGGGGGTGTTGGGCATTGGGGTTCCCCAGGCCACCGCCATCGCCGACGCCCGAGCGGCCCGGATGCGCCATCTCGATGAAACCGGGGTGTATGTCCACATCATCGCCGACGGGGGCATGGCCACCGGCGGCGACATCGCCAAGGCCATTGTGTGCGGAGCCGACGCGGTGATGATCGGCTCTCCGCTGGCCGCGGCCCACGAGGCCCCCGGCCGGGGCCACCACTGGGGCATGGCCACCTTCCATCCCACCCTGCCCCGAGGCGCCCGGGTGCAGACCACCCCCCGGGGCACGCTGGAGGAGATCCTGGTTGGACCGGCCCGGGAGAACGACGGCCGCCTCAACCTGTTCGGCGGTCTGCGCACCTCTATGGCCACCTGCGGCTACGAGTCGCTCAAGGAGTTCCAGAAGGCCGACATAATGATCGCCCCCTCGCTGCAAACCGAGGGCAAGTCCCTCCAGCGCTCCCAGGGCATCGGAATGGGCCGTTGAGCGGCACCGCCGACGGATCATCGGCGGCCATCGGCACCGATTCCGCCAGCCGAGACCACCCGGTCTTGGTGGTGGATTTCGGCGCCCAGTACGCGCAGCTCATCGCCCGACGGGTGCGCGAGGCCCACATCTACAGCGAGATCGTCCCCCATTCCATCAGCGCCCAAGAGATCAGTGCCCGCCAGCCCGGTGCGGTGATCTTCTCCGGCGGACCCAAATCGGTCCACGTCGAGGGCTCGCCTCGTATCGATCCCGACATCTACCAACTAGGTATTCCCATATTGGGCATCTGCTACGGCGCCCAGCTCATTGCCGCCCAGCTCGGCGGTGAGGTGTCCCGCACCGGCATCGGCGAGTACGGCCGCACCGCCATGAGCGTGAACGACCCCGGCACGCTGTTCGATCCCGACGAGGACACCGAGCGCCCGGTGTGGATGAGCCACTTCGACTCCATCGCAACTCCGCCCGAGGGCTTTGTGGTCACCGCCTCCACGCCCCAGGCGCCGGTGGCCGCCCTGGAAGACCCCGCCCAGCGCATATTCGGGGTCCAGTTCCACCCCGAGGTGGCCCACACGCCAGGAGGGCAGGCGGTGCTGGAGCGGTTCTTGTACCGGGGTGCCGGCCTGGCCCCGTCGTGGACCACCGAGTCGTTCATCGATGAGGCGGTGGCCGCCATCCGGGCTCAGATCGGCGACGGGCGGGCGGTGTGCGGCCTGTCGGGCGGAGTGGACTCGGCGGTGGCCGCCGCTTTGGTCCATCGGGCGGTGGGTCATCAGCTGACCTGCGTGTTCGTAGACACCGGCCTGATGCGCCAAGACGAAGGCCAGCAGGTGATCGACGCCTTCCGCCGCTCCCAGGGCATCGAGCTGATCGCGGTGGACGCCGCCGACCGGTTCTTCGAGGCCCTGGTGGGGGTGGTAGACCCCGAGGAGAAGCGCAAGATCATCGGCGAGCTGTTCATCCGCATCTTCGAGGAGGCCGCCAACCAGGTGGACGGCGCCGCCTATCTGGTGCAGGGCACGCTCTACCCCGATGTGATCGAGTCGGGCTCTGACTCCGCGGCCAAGATCAAGAGCCACCACAACGTGGGCGGAATCCCCGAGGAGATGGACTTCGAGCTGGTGGAGCCGTTGCGCGACCTGTTCAAAGACGAGGTGCGGGCCGTGGGCCACGAACTGGGCCTGCCCGATGAGATCGTGTGGCGCCATCCCTTCCCCGGTCCCGGCCTCGGTGTGCGGGTGATCGGCGAAGTCACCCCGGCCAAAGTGGCCCTGCTGGCCAAGGCCGACGCCATCGTTCGAGCCGAGATCACCGCCGCGGGGCTGGAACGGGAAATCTGGCAGACCTTCGCCGTGCTGCCCGACATCCGCACCGTGGGTGTGATGGGCGACGAGCGCACCTACGGCCAAGTGGCGGTCATCCGAGCGGTGACCAGCGAGGACGCCATGACCGCCGACTGGGCCCGGCTGCCCTATGAGCTGCTGGAAAAGATGTCGAGCCGCATCATCAACGAGGTGGACGGCATCAACCGGGTGGCCTACGACATCACCTCCAAGCCCCCCGGCACCATCGAGTGGGAGTGAGCTGAGCCGAAACTAGGCAGCCCGGGTGGTGATGAGCTGCACCCGCTGGGGGGTGTCGGTCTTCATGTTGTTCAGCTCGTCGGTGTAGAAGAACTTCTCCTCGCCGAACGCCGGGCGCAGCTCGTCTAGCCACGACGCCTCCTCGTCGTAGGCGGCAAAGAAGATCTTGTTCACCCAGTCGGGGTCGCGGGCCTGGACGAACTTCAGGGCGATCGCCTTCTCACCGCCGACCTCGACGATGCCGTCCACCAGCACCTTGCCCGGAGTGGCCGACATAGACGGCCCCCGCCAGGTGCGGGCCAGCCCCGACACCTGCTTATAGGCGTCGGTGTAGATCTGGTAGGCCTCCACCAGCGGCACCTCGAAGTACCGCTTGGCCCCGGTGTCGCGCTCCACGAACATGTAGTAGGGCACCGCACCCAGGGATACCTCGGTGGTGATCATGTCGGCCCAAGCCCGGGCGCTGTCGTTCACGTGGCGGATCAGCGGGGCCTGGCACCGCACCACCGCACCGGTCTCGATGATGCGCCGCAGCGCCTCCCGGGAGGCGTCGGTGGCCAGCTCCACCGGGTGCGAGTAGTGGGCCATGATGGCCAGGTGGCGCCCAGAGGCCACGATCTCCTCGAATAGCCGCAGCAGGTCGTCGGCCTCCTCGCCCTCGGTGAACTTGTAGGGCCAGTAGGCCGGCGCCTTGGTGCCGAACCGGATGGTGCTGATCTCAAGGTCGTCGTCCATCAGCGGCTCGGCGTAGCGGCGGATCAGCTCGGTGCGCATGATCATCGGGTCGCCCCCGGTGAACAGCACGTCCGACACCGTCGGATTCAGCTTGAGGTAGGCCACCAGCCTGTCGATCTCCTTGCTGGCGAACTTGAGATCATCGAGCTGCACGAACTGTGGCCACCTAAAGCAGTAGGTGCAGTAGGCGTGGCAGGTCTGGCCCTGGGTGGGGAAGAACAGCACCGTTTCCCGGTACTTGTGCTGCACGCCCTGCACCACCTCTTCCTCCAGGTACCCGGCGTTCATCTCCACCTGGCCGGCGGGGTGCGGGTTGAGACTCAGCTGGATCTCCCGAGCGGCGGCCTTGAGCTCGGCGGCGGGCACCTCGGCCTTGATCAGATCGGCAATGCGGGAGAAGTGCTCGGGGTCGAGCATGCCCTCTTGGGGGAAGGTGAGTTGGAACATCGGGTCGTCGGGCACGTTGTCCCAGTTGATGAGCTCCTCGCACACGTAGTTGTTGGTCTTGAACGGGAGCACCGAACCCACTACGCGGGTCACCATCTTCTGATGGTCGCTCAGGCGGTCGAAGCCGGGGGTGTCTTCCAGGTTGCGGAGCTGGAAGGTGCGGAAGGTGTGCTGTTCGCCGTTGCCGGTACTCATAGTGGGGTCCTCACAATCGAATGCTCAGCCAGATTTCGATATACAGCCGATGATACCAGCCCCTCCGACAATCGTCGGGAAGACGCGGTCTGCCACCATAGGCACGTGCTGACCAAATTCGACGATTTCCCCATCCACCAGACCCCCGATCCCATCTCCACTCCCTCCACCGGGGAGAAGGACTTCTACGAGCGCTACTGGTTCAACGGCTACTCCAAGATCGGCGACATGTACCTCGGCGTGGGCACCGCCCGCTATCCCCACCTCGACATCCAAGACTGCGGCATCAGCATCGTCCACAACGGCGTGCAGCACGCTTTCCACGCCTCGGCCCGGGCCAACCCCGAGCCTTCCGACGTCACTGTAGGACCGTTCCGCCTAGAGATCACCGAGCCCATGAAGGCCTGTCGGGTGGTGCTGGAGCCCAACGAGACCGATTTCGCCGCCGATCTCACCTTCGAAGCCCGCACCGCCGCCATCGAGGAGCCCCGCCACCACTGGTCCGACGGCAGCCGCCGCATTATGGACACCACCCGGTTCACCCAGTTCGGCCGCTGGCACGGCTGGATCGAATACGACGGCCAGCGCATGGAGATCGACCGAACCGAGACCTACGGCACCAAAGACCGCTCCTGGGGCGTCCGCCCGGTGGCCGGCGGCGACAACCGGGGCGCCCCCCAGGCGCCGCGGGCCATGGGGCTGTTCTTCTTGTGGGCCCCCCTGCACTGGGACGACATGTGCAGCCACTACCAGCTGTTCGAGGACACCCTGGGCCGCCCCCGCTTCCACGTGGGCGCCTTCCTGCCCGCCTACGACTCCCTCACCGACAACCCCGGTGTGGAGGATCCCGGCGTGGAGCCCATGCACCGACTCGAGCACCAACTCGAGTTCGAGCCTGGCAGCCGCATGATCAAGAGCGCCACGCTGGCCATGACCTCGCTGGAAGACGACACCCGCCACGAGATCACCTTCGAGAAGCAGTTCACCTACCGCATGAAGGGCATCGGCTACAGCCACCCAACCTGGTCGCACGGCGACTGGAAGGGCGAGATGGCCATGGAGTCGGAACGCTGGAAACTGGCCGACGTCGACGAGACCGCCTTCGAGAACCAGCACGTCCAGCACCTGATGAAGGTCCGCATGGGCGACCGAGAAGGCATAGGAGTCCTAGAGCAATCCATCTTCGGCCCCTATCGCCCCTACGGCCTAGAAGGCCACATAGCCCCCGCCGGCTAACGCAGGTAGGCGTCGCCGCCGTCGATGTTGACGGTGGTGCCGGTCATGTAGCTAGCGGTGTCGCTGCATAGGAAGGCCACGACTCGGCCGATGTCGATCTCGGCGTCGCCAACTCGCTTGAGGGCGAAGCGCTCTTGGAGGGCGGCAAAGCCCTCGGGGTTGAATCCCTTCCAATCCTCCATGGCGGGCGACATCGCCACCGGCATCAGGGTGATGGCTCGAATGCCGTCGGCGCCCCATTCCATAGCGGCGGCCCGGGTGATCGACTGGATGGCCGACTTCACCCCGGCGTACACCCCCATGCCGCTGGGGTCGGTCTTGAGGCTTGACCCCGACCCCTGGTTGATGATCACGCCGCCGTCCTTCAGATGGGGATGGCACAACCGCATGAAGCGGATGGAAGCCAACGCCCCCGAGGTCCACGCCGCTAGGCACGCTTCGTCGCTCACCTCCAGCAAGTGCCCGTGGGGCACCTGCTGGGCGTTGTTCACCAGGATATCGACGGTGCCGAAGTGCTCCACCGTGCGGTCCACGCACGCCTGGATGTCGTCCATCTTGTTCACGTCGCACACCAGCGCCAGCGCGGAGCCGCCCCGATCGGCAATCTCGGCCGCCACCGCCTGCACCTTCGACTCGGTGCGAGCAGCCACCGTGACCCCAGCCCCTTCAGCCGCCAGCGCCAAGGCGATCCCCCGGCCCACTCCCTGGCCCCCGCCGGTAACGATGGCCGTCTTCCCGTCAAGCATTCCCATGGCGTCGAACACTATCCCGGCGGGCTTGGCATTCCACGGGCAACCGGCAATGAGCGGAGAGGGTGGGATTCGAACCCACGAACCACCTTGCGGCAGTTACTTCCTTAGCAGGGAAGCGCCTTCAACCGGACTCGGCCACCTCTCCAGGCCCTTCCACCCTAGCGAATCACTCCCGTCCCGGCCTCATGGATTGCCCAGCCACGCGCCTACCATCCGAGACCATGGGAGATCGTGAACGATGACCCCGTTCGACACCGACACCACCGATCGGCTGCTGTCTACCACCCGGTCGGTGCGGCGTCGGTTGGACTTCGATCGGCTGGTGGATCCCGAGGTCTTGCAGGACTGCGTGCGCTTGGCCGCTTATGCCCCCAACGCCTCCAACGCTCAGGATTGGCGCTGGTTGATAGTGACCGATCCCGAGCCCCGTGCGGCCATTGCCCAGCTCTACCGGGAGGGCATCGTCCCGCCCATGCAAGATCTGCTCGACCGGCGCCGGGCCGACGGAGACGCCGCTGGTGTCCGCCACTCTGAGGCCGTGCTCTACCTGGCCGAGCGGTTCCACGAGGTGCCCGCCCTTGTCATCCCCTGTATCCGAGGCCGGCTCGACCCCGAGCTTGATCTCGCCTGGACCGCCAGCCTATTTGGATCGATCCTGCCCGCGGTGTGGAGCTTCCAGCTCGCCCTGCACAGCCGGGGTCTGGCTTCCACATTCACCACCGCCCACCTGCTGGCCGCCGAGGAAGTGGCCGAGATGCTGGGCATCCCCGACGGCTATCTCCAGACCTGTCTAATCCCAGTGGCCTACCTGCGGGGCGACGACCTCAAGCCCCCCGCTCGCAACAACCCCAACGAGATCATCGCCTGGAACACCTGGGTGTAATCCACCCCCTCAGCACCACTGACCCACCACTATCCTCACCGTCGGAGGGATGGCAGAGCGGACGATTGCAGCGGCCTTGAAAGCCGTAGGGCCTTCCGGGGTCCCGGGGGTTCGAATCCCCCTCCCTCCGCTTGACAACCGCTTGGAGATGGGCGGTGGGGGTGGGTTTCGAACCCACGGTGACTTGCGCCACACACGCTTTCCAAGCGTGCCGATTCGGCCGCTCTCGCACCCCTCCGGGAGTTAGGGAATTTACCGCACACCGACGGGCGGTCCTGCACCGGTTGCCGCTATCCTGGCGACATCTGGGCCGTGGGCCCGGTTTGGAATGTGATGGTCGGGTCCTGTGCAACGCCAGCCCGTGAACCGAGTCAGGGCCGGGAGGCAGCAGCTCTCAGCGGATCCTGGGGTGTGCCGCAGACCGCCTGGCCATCACTTTCGAGACCGGAGACCCACGGCCCGACTGATTACGCCCGACTGGGCCTAGCTGTCGCTCAGTCTGAGTAAAGTCGGCGCAATGGCCCTTCAGGCGCTGTATCGACGCTATCGACCGGGTTCCTTCGCGGAGCTGCGGGGGCAAGAGCCCGTCGTCCGGGCTCTGCAAAATGCGGTCCAACAGGGCCGAGTCGGCCATGCCTACCTGTTCAGCGGTCCTCGGGGCACCGGCAAGACCAGCACGGCCCGCATCCTGGCCAAGGCCCTCAACTGCACCGACTTGAGCAGCGACGGCGAGCCCTGCGGCAAGTGCCAGTCGTGCCTGGACATCGCCAACAATGCTTCTTACGACCTCATCGAGCTCGACGCCGCTTCCAACAACAAGGTGGACGACGTCCGCGACCTCATCTCCCGAGTGGCAATGGGCTCTCCCGGCCAGGCCAAGGTGTATGTGCTGGACGAGGTCCACATGCTCACTCCTGGAGCGGAGAACGCCCTGCTGAAGACACTCGAGGAGCCCCCCGACCATGTGGTGTTCGTGCTGTGTACCACCGAGCCCCACAAAGTGGTGCCCACCATCCGCAGTCGCACCCAGCACTTGGAGTTCAACCTCATCGACGGCGACGTGCTGGCCGACCACGCCCGCTGGGTGGTGGAGCAGGCCGGACTGGAAGTGGACAACGACGCCATCAACCACGCCGTCCACCGGGGGGCCGGATCGGCTCGCGACACGCTGTCGGCCCTCGATCAGATCGTGGCCGCCGGCGGTGTCGCTGATCGGCTCGACGCGGTGGACGCCATCGTGGAGGCTCTGGCCGGTCAAGACTACGGCCCTGCATTTGTCGCGGTGCATGAGACCCTGCGGTCGGGCCGGGAGCCCCGGATCATCGGCGAGGCCCTCCTCGATCGATTGCGGAATGCCTTCTTGAGCAAAATGGGCGCCGACTTGAGCCACCTCACCGATGCCCAGCAGGAGAGCGCCCGGGCCACCGCCGCGCAGATCCCCCCGGCCGGGCTCACCCGTGCCCTAGAGGTACTGGGGACCGCCCTAGTGGATATGCGTCAAGCCCCCGATCCCCGGGTGGATTTGGAAGTGGCACTGGGACGACTCACCCGCCGAGACCTCGACACCGACCTCAGTGCCCTGTTGGAGCGCGTCGAGCGCCTGGAGCGCCACGGTCCTCCCCCGTCCACCCCCTCGACGGGTAGCAACGACCCCGCTCCTGCCTCCCCGGACTCCTCGCCCAGCAGCAGCCCGAGCAGCGGGCATGAGCGAGCCCGAGCCGCTATCGCCCAGCTCCAAGCCAAGCAGACCGTAGACACCGAGCCGCCTCTGGCGGCATCTGTCCCCCAGGATTCCGACTCCGACGCCGCACCGGCACCGGATCGAGCCCCGCGTCCAACGCTGGGAGCAGTGCGAGCTGGAAAAGCCCCTGAGGCTTCACCAAGCAGTCCAGAGGCCGCTGAAGCCACCACGGTTACCGACGATGCCGATGCATCCCTGCCCAGTCGAGAAGAGATGGTCATGGCCTGGGCCGACGCCATCCTGGGCAACCTTCCCAACCGGGCCCGGATCCGCTTCCAGGCCGGCCGCTTCATCGCCAACGATCCCCGAAGCGTGGTGTTCGCCCTGTCTGATCAAATCCACCTGGACCGTTGCGAGGAAGTCCGCGAGGCGGTAGACGACGCACTCCGAGAGCACTTCGGACGGCCAGTGCCGCTGCGTCTGGCCATCGACGACGACAGCACCGCACCGCCTCCCGACATTCAGGCGGCACCGGCGCCTCCCGCCCACGATGAAGTTGAGGCCGTGGATCCCGATGAGCTGATCGACGAGGAGACTGCCACCAAAGAGGCCATTTCCAATCTCATGGCGGCATTTCCCGACTCCGAACTCGTCACCTTCGATCCGCCCGCCGCGAGCAGCCAGCAGGGGTAGTCATGGACAGCGCAAGCAGCGTCTATACCGCGCCGGTCCAAGTGCTGATCGACGAGCTGGGCCGCCTGCCGGGCATTGGCCCCAAATCGGCGCAGCGCATCGCCTTCCACTTGCTGAAGGTGTCCGAGCAAGATGCGCTGAGGCTGGCCGACGCCATCAAGGAGGCCAAGGCCCGAATTCAGTTCTGCCAGCGGTGCTTCAACATCAGCGAGCACTCCGAATGCGAGCTGTGCGCTGACCATCGCCGCGACCCGGCGGTCTTGTGCGTGGTGGAAGAGCCTCGCGATATCGTGGCCCTGGAGAAGACCCGGGAGTTTCGGGGCCGCTACCACGTGCTCGGCGGGGCCATCAACCCCATCGAGGGCATCGGCCCCGACCAACTCCGTGTCAAAGAGCTGCTGGCCCGCATCAACGACGAAAACGTCACCGAGGTCATCTGCTGCACCAACCCCAACATCGAGGGCGAGGCCACTGCCATGTACCTGGCCCGCCTCATCGAGCCGCTCGGGGTGGCCGTGACCCGAATCGCCAGCGGCCTCCCCGTGGGCGGTGATCTGGAATACGCCGACGAGCTGACCCTCAGCCGCGCCTTGGAGGGCCGTCAGCGCATCTCAGCAGGTTGAGCCCCTAGGCCCCTCCAAGGAAAGACGTAACCGGCTGAAAGACCAGCCTGCAAACGCAAGACACCGCCTTAGCGAGTCGGGCGGGGGGCATTGGGAACCGACACGCATAAGGCGGCGCTTGTTTGTTGCAATTACATTACAAAGATGACGAAACGAAGTCAAGTCATCTTGGGTTTGTAACAATCAGACATCTACTAGGAGCGCGTCCCCCTGGCCGCCGCCGCCGCACAGCGCAGCTGCCCCCAAGCCGCCGCCCCGACGGCGGAGCTCGTGCAACAACGCAAGCACGATGCGGTTTCCACTGGCTCCGATGGGGTGGCCCAAGGCAATGGCCCCGCCGTTCACATTCACCACATCGTCGGAAATCCCCAGGTCGGCCATCGACGCCAGAGACACCGCGGCGAACGCTTCGTTGATCTCAAACAGGTCCACGTCGCCTAGGTTCCGGTCGGCTGACTTAAGCGCCTGGAAAATGGCCCGCGACGGCTGGGTGAGCAGCGAGGGATCGGGTCCAGCCACCTGGCCGTAGCCCACATAGGTGCCCAGCGGTTCCACGCCGAGTTGCTCAGCCCGCTCCCGGCTGGCCACCACCAGCGCGCTGGCCCCGTCGGAGATCTGTGAGGCGTTGCCCGCAGTGATGTTGCCCGACTCGGCGAACGCCGGGCGCAGTCGGCCCAGCGAATCGGCGGTGGCATCGGTGCGCACCCCTTCATCAGCCGGCACCGTCACTGGATCGCCACGGCGTTGGGGCACCTCCACCGGCACCACCTCGTCGTCGAACCGACCGGCGGCCGCGGCGGCCGCGGCCCGCTGATGCGACTGGGCCGAGAACGCATCCTGGGGCTCACGGGGCAGTCCGCTCGACGCGGCGTACTTCTCGGTCCCCGTCCCCATGGCACAGTGATCGAAAGCACAGAACAGCCCGTCGTACATCATGGAGTCCACCAGGTCGCCGTCGCCCAGGCGATAACCCTCACGAGCCTTGGTCAACAGGTAGGGCGCCTTGGTCATCGACTCCATGCCTCCGGCCACCACGATTTCGGCGTCGCCCGCGGTGATCATCTGGTGGGCCAGGTAAACGGTGTTGATGCCCGACAGGCACACCTTGTTCACCGTGGTTGCCGGCACCGTCATCGGGATGCCCGCCCCCACCGCTGCCTGTCGAGCCGTGGCCTGACCCTCACCGGCCAACAGCACTTGGCCCATGAACACGTAGTCCACCTGCTCGGGGGCCACGCCCGCCCTCTCCAGCGCGGCCCGAATGGCCAGCGCCCCCAGCTCGGTCCCCCGAAACGACGCCAGCCCGCCCGACATCTTCCCGATGGGCGTGCGGGCACCGGCCAAGATCACCGTTTCGCTCATTGCTTCTCCCTTGTCTGTTCGCCTTCGATGCCGAACAGGATACGGTCGCGATGTGCGGGTCCACCTTGTTGACGGGACATATGAGCTGTTCCGCTACCACTTCTCCCCGGGCAACCGCGACGCCGAACGGGGAGCGGCCCGGGGCGTGGTACACAGCATGCTCCAGCTGGTGGACGACGGGGCCACCCACATCGGAATAGCCACCGATCAGGTGATCGAGTCGTTCCGCAACGAACTGTGGCCCGGCTACAAGACCGGCGAAGGGGTACCCCCGGAGCTGATGGCCCAGTTCCCCCTGGTGGAGGAGGCTTTAGCCGCCGCCGGTTTCTGCATCTGGCCCATGGTCAAGCACGAGGCCGACGACGCGATGGGCGCTGCGGCCCGCAAGGCCGCTCTGGCTCCTGAAGTAGAGCAGGTGCTGATCTGCACTCCCGACAAAGACCTGGCCCAATGCGTGACCGCCGACGGGCGCATCGTGCAGTACGACCGCCGCCAGCAGAAACTCATCGACCACCAAGGGGTGGTGGACAAGTTCGGGGTTTTACCCGAGTCGATCCCCGACTACCTGGCCCTGGTGGGAGACACCGCCGACGGCTTCCCCGGCCTGGCCGGCTGGGGGGCCCGCTCTACCGCGACAGTGCTATCCCACTACATCCACCTGGAGAACATCCCCGACGCTGTCGGCCAATGGGAAGTGAGCGTGCGGGGTTCGGCCAAGCTGGCCGCCACCCTGGCCGAGAATCGGGATCTGGCCATGCTGTTCCGCCGCATCGCCACCATCGACGACGGTGCCCCGACGTTTGATGGCCTCGACGAATTAGAGTGGGCCGGCCCCACCCCGGAGTTCCCCGAGCTGATGAGCAGATTGGGCGGCGACCATCTTGTTGAGCGGGCCGACAACCTGAAGCGCCAATTGGGAAAGACCTGAAAGGAAAACCAGATATGCGTACTGCGGTCACCGAAATGTTTGACATCGAGTTCCCGATACTGGCCTTTACCCACTGCCGCGATGTGGCCGCCGAGGTCAGCCGGGCCGGTGGATTGGGTGTCCTGGGCGTTGTCGGACACACCGAGGAAGACCTGGAAACCGATCTGGCTTGGATCCAAGAGCAGGTCGGCGACCGCCCCTTCGGGGTCGATCTTGTCGTTCCCGCCCGCTACGAGGGCGTGGAACAGGGCGGACTGGACGTCGAGCAAGCCCACTCGCTCATCCCCGATGAGCACCGGCAATTTCTCGACGAGTTGCTCGAGCGCTATGACGTGCCGCCGCTGCCGCCCGACGACAGCTCACCCCGGGACTGGGGACCCGCGGCCCCGCTGTCGGGCCGCCGGGCCGGTCGCCAACTCGAGATCGCCTTGGCCTACCAGCCTGCGCTGGTGGCCAACGCGCTGGGCCCGCCTCCCCCGGAGATGATCGAACAGAGCCATGCCGCCGGCGCCCGGGTCGCCGCCCTGGCCGGCCGGGCCGCCCACGCCGCTCGCCATGTGGCTGCCGGCGTCGACATCATTGTCGCTCAGGGATACGAGGCTGGCGGCCACACCGGAGAGGTGGGTTCGATGGTTCTCATCCCCGAGGTAGTGGACGCGGTAGCCCCCGTGCCGGTGTTGGGCGCTGGGGGTATCGGCCGAGGGCGCCAAATGGCCGCAGCCATGGCACTCGGGGCCCAGGGGGCGTGGTGCGGCTCGGTGTGGCTTACCACCGAGGAGGCTGAAACCCACCCCGCGGTCAAGCAGAAGTTCCTGGCCGCTGGATCGTCTGACACGGAGCGGTCCCGCACTATCACCGGCAAGCCGGCCCGGATGCTGCGCTCGGCCTGGACCGAGGAGTGGAACCGGACCGATACCCCCGACCCTCTCCCCATGCCGCTTCAGATCATGCTAACCGGCGAGCCCCGCCGCCGCATCGACCGGGTGGCCCACCACCCCGGCAGCGGTGCCGAGAAGCTGACCAACTATTTCGTCGGCCAAATCGTGGGCGCCATGAACCAATCCCTCCCCACCCGCCAGGTGGTCTACAACCTCGTCGAGGAGTTCATCGAGGCCGTAGAGGGCCTCACGGCTCAACTCGACGACGGATAGAGGAGCGCTAGCGCCTCATCAATCGAACGCGCCCGCTGGATGATCCCCGCCTTGTCGGGCTTGATGAACCCAACATCGACAAGCTGTTGGTGAAACGCGGCCAACGGCTCCCAGAAACCATCCTCATCCAACAACACCACCGGCTTGTACCGACCGCCCTCGTGCAGTCCCAGCTGCGTCCAGGTGGCGGCTTCGAACAACTCCTCCTGCGTCCCCAACCCGCCCGGCAGAGCGCAGAACCCGTCCGACAGCGAGTACATGAGCTGCTTGCGCTCGTGCATGTCGGCCACCAGGTGGAGCTCGGTCAGCCCCTGATGGGCAATCTCGATCTCGTCTAAGAAGTTCGGGATCACCCCGATCACCTCGCCGCCCGCGGCCATGGTCGCGTCGGCCATCACCCCCATGAGCCCGACCCGCCCCCCGCCGAACACCACTCCAATGCCCTCGCCAGCCAGCCGCCGCCCCAAATCAGCCGCCAATTCCGCAAACCCCGCCTCAGTCCCCAGCGACGAGCTGCAAAATACCGCCACCCGCCTCTGCCCTGGATCCAAACCCACGTGAGTAAGGCTACCCATCCCCAAACGCGAATGAGCGATTACGTTCCCGCCGGAGGATCGCAACGACACGCTCAACAACCCAGACCCCATGTAGCCTGTCACCACAATGGCCGAGCACTCGATGAAGGACCGCCTCAACGACTTGGAGCGCCGCAAGCACGAGGCCCTCCACGCCGGACCCCAGCGAGCGGTCGACCGCCAGCACGACAAGGGCAAGATGCTGGCCAGGGAGCGCATCGAGTACCTGCTCGACGACGGCTCCTTCCACGAGCTCGACATGCTGGCCCGCCACCGAGCCCTGGACAGCGGAATCGAGGAGCGGCCCTACACCGACGGGGTGATCACCGGCTGGGGCACCATCGACGGCCACAAGGTGTTCTTGTTCGCCCAAGATTTCACCGTGTTCGGCGGCGCGCTGGGCGAGGTGTTCGCCGAGAAGATCCACAAGGTGATGGACCTAGCCCTATCGGTGGGCGCGCCCATGATCGGCCTCAACGACGGCGCCGGGGCCCGCATCCAGGAGGGCGTGGTGTCGCTCGACTCCTACGGCGGCATCTTCCACCGCAACGTGAAGTCCTCCGGTGTCATCCCCCAGATCAGCGTGATCCTGGGGCCGTGCGCGGGCGGGGCGGTGTACAGCCCGGCCATGACCGATTTCGTGTTCATGGTGGCCGAGAAATCGCACATGTTCATCACCGGTCCCGACGTAGTGAAGACCGTTACCGGCGAAGAGGTCACCCTGGAGGATCTGGGCGGGGCCCGTTCCCACTCCACCAAGTCGGGGGTGGCCACCTTTGTGGGCCAAACCGAGGAGGAGGTGCTTGATGAAGTCCGTTTCCTGATCAGCCACCTCCCGCCCAACAACCTGGAGGAGCCCCCGCGGATCGATGCCACCGACGATCCCGAGCGGCTCACCCCCGAGCTGCGCGACATCATGCCCGACAGCCCCAACCTGCCCTACGACATGCGCCAGGTGATCCAGGGGGTGGTGGACGACGGGGAGTTCATGGAGTACCACGCCCACTGGGCCCAGTCCATCGTGTGCGGCTTCGCCCGGCTCAACGGCTACACCGTGGGCGTGGTGGGCAACCAGCCGATGGTGCTGGCCGGCGTGCTCGACATCGAGTCGTCGTCAAAGGCGGCCCGGTTCGTGCGGACCTGCGACGCCTTCAACATCCCGCTGCTGACCCTGGTGGACGTGCCCGGCTTTCTGCCCGGTGTCGATCAAGAGCACGGCGGCATCATCCGCCACGGGGCCAAGCTGCTGTACGCCTATTGCGAGGCCACCGTTCCCCGCATCCAAGTCATCACCCGCAAGGCCTACGGCGGTGCCTACGTGGTGATGGACTCCAAGTCGGTGGGCTCCGACCTGTCGTTCGCCTGGCCGGGCGCCGAATTGGCCGTGATGGGCCCTCAGGGGGCTGTGGAGATCATCTACCGCCGCGAGCTCCAGTCCGCCGCCGATCCCGTGGCCCGGCGGGCCGAGTTGGTGGACGACTACACCGAGCGCTACGCCAACCCCTACATCGCGGCCGAGCGGGGCTACATCGATGATGTGATCGACCCCGCCGACACCCGCCGCCTGGTGATCGCCGGTTTCGAGATGCTGCGCTCCAAGCGAGAGGAACTGCTGCCTCGCAAGCACGGGATCATCCCGCTCTGATCCCCAAGCGCGGAAAATCACTCCGGCGTGACCCAAGAGACCAGCTAGAACAGCCTCATGAGCCTCATCCAAATCACCCCGCAGCCCACTGATGCCGAAGTGGCTGCCATTCTGGTCGCCTACGAGGCTCTCTGGCCTCGCCCCGCGGCCGTCGAGGTTCCGGCTCCTTCCGCACCCCGCTGGCGGTTCAGCGGCCGATGGTGGAGCGCCCCCTCAGCAACTCGCAAACAGCGGCAGCCGTTGAAGCGATGACCACCGACCCGGCCCACCACCGCACTGCCGAGGAACTGGAATCCGCCCTCGACCACATCCGCCAAGCGCCATCCGACCACGGCACGCTGGAGTTGATTGTGCGCCGTCCCGCGGTGGATGAGCGGGAGGTCCTGGAAGTCGGCCATCTCAGTTTGGAGGAGGGCTTGGTGGGCGACACCTGGGCCCAGCGCGGCTCATCGAAAACGCCCGATGGCGGACCCCTCCTCGACGCCCAGATCAACATCATGAACGCCCGGACCATCGCCGCGGTGGCCGGGCCCATTGATCGTTGGGCCCTCGCCGGCGATCAGCTGTACATCGATCTCGACATCAGCACCGAAACCCTGCCCCCCGGAACTCGCCTCGCCCTCGGCGAAGCCGTGATCGAGGTCACCGCCGAACCCCACACCGGCTGTCAGAAGTTCTCCTCCCGATTCGGCCTCGCCGCCCTCCGCTTCGTCAACTCCCCCACCGGCCGCGCCCTCAACCTCCGCGGCATCAACGCCCGAGTTGTCCACCCCGGCCCCATCCACCAAGGCGACTCAGTTACCCGCCTGCCCTAGCTCCCTCCCAAAAAAGAGAGCTGGTAGCCCACCACAGGTGGACCGGTGGGTGGCCCGGCTCAGGGCGCCCGCCGCCCGGACTCCATGGAGGACGGCGGGCTGGGCCGGGACAGGACCCGCCGGTCCACCGGAGGGTGGTACAACCTAGGAAGCCCACGGAGCAGAAGGCTGCTTCACTGCTTTCTCTAAACGCGCCAAGTACTCGCTCCGCGGAATCTCCACCGCCCCCAAGCTCCGCAGGTGCTCCGTCGCCCACTGAACATCCAACAGCCGGGCTACGCCACCGTGGTTCAACCTCCCCACCAGCGCTACCAGCGCCACCTTCGACGCATCGCGATCAACATGGAACATCGACTCTCCCGCGAACAGCCCGCCGATCGACACCCCGTACAACCCGCCCACCAGCTCTCCCTCCTGCGACCACGCCTCCACGCTGTGGGCCCAGCCCATACGGTGCAGCCCAACATAGGCATCTCGGATATCCGGTGAGATCCAACCATGAGGACGCTCAATCGTTCGGCAGGCATCGACGACATCGGCAAAGGCAATATCAACCGTTATTCGATATCGCCGCAGCGACCGGCGCAGCGAGCGGGTCACCCGGAGATCATCGAGTGGGATCACTCCCCGAGGATCGGGCGACCACCATCCCAGCTTGTCGGTTCGTCCCAATGGCATCGGAAACAAACCGGATCGGTAGGCCGCCAGCAACGTGCCCGGGGCCAGATCCGCCCCCACTGCCACCAAGCCATGCTCATCGGCCGTCTCCGCAGGAGGAAACTCCCACTGGCTGGGCTCGGGGACAAGCCTCACCCCCATACTCTGCCCCACCCAGAGCGCGGGGGTTAGCGGACTAGCCGGATTCTTCGATGGTGACCGAGTTGACGATCACCTGCGGCTCAGGCCCACCGCCCAGCGGGTTGTTGGGCTGGTCGACGTGGCTGGCCAAAATGGCCTCGGCCACCCCCAAACTCGCATCGTCCATTTGGCCGAACACCACGTAGGTGCCCTGGTTGTTGAGCCGGGCAGTGTTTTCGTTCACCGCGAAGAAGAACTGGGCGCTGGCACTGTTGGGCGCCGCCGTGCGGGCCATCACAATCTGACCCGGCTCGTAAGTGAACCCCGATCCCTCGTCGGGGATGGTGTAGCCCGGACCGGGATCAGACGGAGAGTTGGTGTGCGGCGCCCCACCCTGGATGATGCCGATACCCGGATCGGTGCGGAACAACAGCGTGTTGTCGTAGTAGTGGTACCGGGCCAACACCGCGAAGTTGTTGGCTGTGATCGGCGTGTTGGCCACGTCGAGCTCGATCCGCATCTCTCCCGCGGTGGTGTCGAACACCGCGGTGTACTGCTTGGAAGCGTCCAAGCACATGGGCTGGGGGCCGTCGAAATCGAGGACCTGAGGTCCTGATCCGTCTGCTGGAGGACATCCGCTAAAATCAATGCTCCCTTCAGGAGTTGGGTCGGTGGATTGTATGGCAATGGAGTTGACGATGACCGCTTCAGACGGTCGCCCTCCGAAGGCGGTGTCCGGGTCGTCAACGTGAAGGACGAGGGTATCGAGGACCACCGACAAGCTGCCGTCGGAAATCTGGCCCAGGCTCGTGAGCCCCGAAACCGGCTGGGATGGCAGGAACTCGTCGTAGGCCAGCAGGAGGAACTGTCCGGTCGTATCTCCCTCAGCCGACCACAGCAACTGACCTTGCCGAAACTCTTCGGCCTCGTCCGCAGCCACCGTGAAACCCGGCCCGGGATCGTCGGCATTGTTGGTGTGGGGCGACCCGCCCTGGATGTAGCCGCCGGTGGGATCGGTGTAGAACACGGCTGTTCCGTCGTAGTAGCCGTATCCGGCCAACGCTGTGAATGCGTTCACCGCCTCGGAATTGGCCTCCTGGTCGAGAGCCACCCTGATCTGTCCCAGGGTTGTGTCGAACACCGCGGTGTAGTCAAGCTCGGGATCGAGGCATTGAGCCGGAGCCGACTCAAAGGAGGTCACTCGGAACGCCGGACCCGCCGGATCGGGGCACGGAGTGACTTCCCCGGTCAGCTCGCCTCCGGGGCCCGGGGGCGGGGGCAGGTCGGGAAACCCGCCGGTGCCCGGTGCGGCGTCGGGGCCATCGCCCTGGGCCGTCTCTCCGATGGCGGCGTCCCCGCTGGTGTCGTCGCTGCCGTCATCTCGCACCACCAGCCACAAGATCAGAACCGCCACCACGATCACCGCCGCAATCAGAGCGACCCGAACACCTCTAGAGCGGATTCGGCCGCGGCTCTCGGTCACCCTGGCCCGTTGCTGCGCAACCTGTCGGCGCGCCCGCTGACGCTGTCTCTTGTCGGTGGCCATCGCCTGAAATCTACGATGGCAGTCACCGAAGTGCCTATCAGCGCAAGAATCTCGGATAACAACCACAAAAGTGCCCATGAGCGGCCGGTAGCGTTTGGGCGTGGCCTTGGTGGTTCAGAAGTTCGGCGGTACGTCGGTAGCCAACGCCGACCGCATCCGCGAGGTGGCCGACCATGTGCACCGGTGTCGGGATCGCGGCGATCAGGTGGTCTTGGTGATCAGCGCCATGGGCAAGGAGACCGATGAGCTGTTGTCGCTGGCCTCGGCGGTGTCCACCACTCAGCCGGGCCGGGAGCTGGACATGCTCATCACTGCCGGGGAGCGCAAAGCGTGCGCCCTCGTTTGCATGGCCCTCCACGACCTCGGAGTGCCGGCCGACTCCTTCACCGGCAGCCAGGCCGGATTCGTCACCGATACCAATCACGGCAACGCCAAGATTCTGGAGATCACCCCCGGCCGAGTTCAGGCCGCCCTGGACGCCAATCGGGTGCCGGTGGTGGCGGGATCCCAGGGGGTCAGCACCGAGAACGACGTGACGTTCTTGGGCCGGGGTGGCTCCGACACCACGGCAGTGGCGCTGGCCCACACCCTGATGGCCGATGCCTGCGAGCTCTATACCGACGTGCCCGGGGTGTTCACCACCGATCCCCGGGTGTGCCCCGATGCCCGCAAGCTGGGCACCATCTCGTTCGACGAGCTCCTGGAGATGACCGCAGTGGGCTGTCCCAAGCCGGCCATGCGCTCAGTGGAAGTCGCCCAGAACTACGGAGTCAAGCTGCACATTCGATCCGCCTTCACCTGGGAGCAGGGCACCTGGGTGGTCAAAGAGGAGTCTTCCATGGAGCAACCCATCATCCGATCGGTCACCCCCGACACCTCGGAGGCCAAGATCACCGTCACCGGCGTGGCCGACAGGCCTGGCGTGGCCGCCATCATGTTCCGCAAGCTGGCCGACGCCGGCGTGAACGTGGACATGATCGTGCAGAACGCCTCCGAGCACGGCGTCACCGACATCTCGTTCACGGTTCCCGACGAGGACGCCGACACGGCAGCCGATCTGACGAAAAAGGTGGCTGATGAGATCGGGGCAACCGGCGTGACCGCCGACCGCAAGATCGCCCGGGTCAGCCTGGTGGGGGCGGGGATGAAGTCCCACCCCGGCGTGGCCGCCACCATGTTCGAGACGCTGGCCCAGGAGAAGATCAACATCGAGATGATCTCCACCTCTCCCATCCGCATCAGCTGCGTCATACGCCAAGACCAGACCGATGCGGCTGTTTCTGCGCTGCACGAGGCCTTCGACCTGTCCCGATAACGACCGCGGTTTTGCGCCGTGCCAACGGTAGGATTTTCGCCGTGAGAGTTGCCGTTGTCGGCGCCACCGGCCAGGTGGGCGGGGTGATGCGCCGCCTGTTGGAAGAGCGTGACTTCCCCGTCGCCGAACTGCGGCTGTTGGCGTCGACCCGCTCCGCCGGCCGGACCATGTCTTGGCGAGGCCAGGACTTCATTGTCGAGGATGCCGCCGCCGCCGACTACCGCGGGGTGGACATTGCCCTGTTCTCCGCGGGGGGCGTCACCTCCCGAGAACTAGCCCCCCGAGTGGCCGAAGCCGGTGCCACGGTGATCGACAACTCCTCGGCTTGGCGCATGGACCCCGACGTGCCCCTGGTGGTCCCGGAGGTCAACGCCCACACGCTGGCTGAGATCCCCAAGGGGATCGTGGCCAATCCCAACTGCACCACGATGGTAGCTATGCCGGTGCTCAAGCCGTTGGCCGTTGAAGCCGGACTGCGCCGGCTGGTGTTCTCCTCGTATCAGGCGGTCTCCGGGGGTGGCTTGTCCGGGGTTGCCGAGCTCGACGAACAGGTGCGCAAAGTGGCCGACGATGCCATCGGCCTCACCCACGATGGCCAGGCCGTTTCGTTCCCAGCGCCGTCGGTGTTCGCCGCTCCCATCGCCTTCAACGTGGTCCCCGAGTGCGGCTCCTGGATCGATGACGACTCCGGGGAGACCTCCGAGGAGCGCAAACTGGTGGAGGAGAGCCGCAAGATATTGGAGCTCCCTGATCTGGCGGTGAGCGCCACCTGCGTTCGAGTGCCGGTGTTCACCGGCCACTGCCTAGCCATCAACGCGGAATTCGACCACCCCTTGAGCCCTGAGCGGGCTACCGAGCTGCTGGCCGCCGCCCCCGGCGTCGCGCTCAACGACGTGCCCACTCCCCAAGCCGCCGCCGGCATCGACCCCACCCTGGTCGGCCGCATCCGTGTCGACCCAACCGTCCCTCACGGCCTCTCCCTCTTCGTGGCCGGCGACAACCTCCGCAAAGGCGCCGCCCTAAACGCCATCCAAATCGCCGAAG
Organism: Acidimicrobiia bacterium; assembly: GCA_022827725.1. Classification (GTDB taxonomy): domain Bacteria; phylum Actinomycetota; class Acidimicrobiia; order Acidimicrobiales; family Bin134; genus Poriferisocius. The sequence goes on along the minus strand of JAJEIJ010000017.1, from coordinate 78,700 downwards.
CTCTAGTCGGCCCTTAGCGCGGCGGATTGTCTCGGTAGCGCAACGCCGCCTCTTCCAAACTAAGCCCCAACTGGTTAGCCAGCGACGCTAGCCAAGCCAACACATCCCCCATTTCGTGGAGACGTTCCACGTCGTCACCCTTGCGCACCGCCTGGGCCAGTTCCCCCAACTCCTCGCACAGCCACGCCACCGTCGCGGGGATGCCCCGTTCCCGGTCTTGGGGGCCGTACAGGTCCTCCATGAGCTGTTGGAACGCCGCAATCTCCACTGCGGCTCTGTTTACTCGATTGGAGTACCGATCACGGTGACCCGCAATCAGAGGCGATAGCCGCCGTCAACGCTGATCACCTGCCCGGTGATGCCGGCGCCCGCCTCCGAGGCCAACAACACCGCCATCGGGGCCAGTTCCTCGGGTTCCAGAATTCGGCGCTGGGCGCTGTCGGCATGGGCGTCGGCCTCGGCCTCGGCCGTGCTGATGCCCCTGGCCGCAGCCAGTCGCTCAAAATCCACCAGTGCTGTGTTGGTCCATCCCGGGCACAGGCAGTTCACCGTGATCCCGTGGGGCGCCGCCGACATGGCCAATTGCTTGGTCAGGCCCACCAGACCGTGTTTGGCCGCGGTGTAGCCCACGCTGGCCGCGGCCCGCTTGGACGCACCCGAGCCGATGTTGATGATGCGGCCATAGCCCTGCTCTCGCATTGGGGAAAGCGCTTCCTGGCTGGTCCAGAAGGCCGAGATGAGGTTCAACCGCAGTGTGGCCATGAACGGCTCGGCACTTCCCGAAAAGGGGTCGTGATTTCCCCCCGATGAACCCCCGACGTTGTTCACCAGCACCTCGACGCGCCCGAACTCGGCCATTGCCGCCCGCACCGGCGAGCGGGCCTGGTCTTCATCGGCGGCATCGGCCACCACCGCCAGCCCCGATTGACCCGTGTCCTCGATCTCGGCCACCACCGAATCAAGCTGCTGTCGGGTCCGGGACGACACCACCACCGTCGCCCCCTCCCGGGCCATGCCCACAGCAATGGCCCGTCCGATCCCTCGGCCCCCGCCGGTGACCACCGCCACCCGGCCTTCAAGCACTGGCACTGTCGCGCCCCTAGCCGTATGAAATCGTGCGGTGGGCCAGCTTCCAGCCGTTCTCGGTCCGCGCCAGGAGATCCCGGTACGTCCCGAACAATGCAATCGACGGCTCAGTGGCGGTGTTCACCCAGAACTGCCAATAGGCATCGGATACAGCCTCGTCGCCGTTCACCGTTACCGCTTGGGTGGTGATCACGTGGCGGGTATTGCTCCCCGGCCCCACGGTGCCTGCGGCACGCCGCTCGATGGCTCCGGCCAGGAGATTCTCTCGCCCCTGCAACTCTCCTCCTGGCATGTCCCACCGAGCATCGTCGGTGAACAAGTCCACGTACTCCTCCAAATCCCCCTCATCCGCCAGCATCGCCAACCGGGCAACAACATTCTTGATCGCAGCATCGTCACTCATGCTCTGAGAATACCGACAGGGAGTAACCTCACCACATGCACGACCTCGTCATCCGCGCCGGCACAGTCATCGACGGCACCGGCCAACCAGGATTCACCGCTGACATCGCCATCGACAACGAGACAATCACCGAGGTCGGCGCCAACGTTTCCAAAGGACGCCAAGAGCTCGACGCCGACGGCCTCCTCGTCACCCCCGGCTTTGTCGACATCCATACCCACTACGACGGACAGGTCTCATGGGACCCCGAGATCACCCCATCGGTGTGGCATGGGGTGACCACGGTGGTTATGGGCAACTGCGGCGTGGGCTTCGCCCCCGTACGGCCCGGCTCAGAGGAATGGCTCATCGGCCTGATGGAGGGGGTAGAAGACATACCCGGCGCGGCTCTCGCCGAGGGCATCGAATGGGAGTGGGAGAGCTTCCCCGAGTACCTCGACGCCGTCGACCGCAAGCCCCGCACCATCGACGTGGCCGCCCAGGTACCCCATGGCGCGCTCCGGGCCTACGTCATGGGAGAGCGGGGGGCCGACCACAACAACCACCCCACCGACGACGAAGTCACCGAGATGGCCCGGTTGGCCGCCGAAGGCGTGGCCGCCGGCGCGGTGGGCTTCACCACCAGCCGCACCATCAATCACAAGACCAAGTCCGGCGAGCACACCCCGAGCCTCACCGCCGGTGCTCCCGAGCTGTGGGCCATTGCCGAGGCAGTGGGCCAAACCGGCAAGGGAGTATTCGAGATGGTGGGCGACTGGGTGGACTTGGATGCCGAGTTCGATCTGGTGGCCGAGATGGCCCGGCGCAGCGGCCGACCGCTGTCCCTGACCATTGCCGTCCCCGACACCCGGCCCGATCTGGGCCACCAGCTCCTCGACCGCATCACCCAGGCCAACGAGGCTGGCATCCCGCTTCGAGCGCAGGTGGCCAGCCGTCCGGTGGGCGTGCTCGTGGGCTTGCAGTCCACGTACCACGCGCTGCTGTCCTGCCCCGGTTACCACCAGTTCGCCGCCCTCGACCTGTCGGAGAGAGTGGCCCGCTTGCGCGAGCCCGACGTGAGGTCTCGCCTGGTGGCCGAATTGGCCGCCCAACCCCTCCACACCTTCAATCGTCTCGACAAGCTCTTCCCGTTGGGCGAAACGCCCGACTACGAGCCCTCGCCCGACGTCAGTGTGGCCGCCGATGCAGTCCGACGCGGCGTGGATCCTCACGAGGCGCTCTACGACGCGCTGTTGGCCCGCGACGGCACCGAGCTGCTGTACGTCCCCGTGATGAACTACGCAGACGGCGACTTCGAGCTCACCAGGGAGATGCTGTCCCACCCGCTCAGCGTCCCGGGTTTGGGCGACGCCGGCGCCCACGTCGGGTTCCTGTGCGACGGAAGCATGCCCAGCTTCCTTCTCTCCCACTGGGGGAAAGACCGGACGCGGGGCGACACGTTGCCAGTAGAGCAGCTCGTCAAGTGGCAGTGCGCCGACACGGCGGCATTGGTGGGGTTCAACGACCGGGGCACGCTGGCGGCTGGCCAAAAGGCCGATATCAACCTCATCGACTTCGAGCGGCTCAGCCTGCAAGCCCCTGAAATGGTCTTCGACCTGCCTGCGGGTGGGAGGCGGCTGGTCCAAAGGGCCAGCGGCTTTGTCTCCACTCTGGTTGCCGGCCAAGTTGTGCAGACCGACGGCGAATTGACCGGCACTCGGCCTGGCCATCTGGTCCGGAGTTGAACACCCCTCAAAGCGCGTAAAACTCCCATTTTTCTTGGAAATGACTGCTTCCATCCGATAGTTGCACTTCCAACTATCGGACTTCCTTGATAGACTTCTCCAATGGTCGAGACCATGTCGGGAATTCCCCTCGACCCCACTTACGGCGACGGGTTGCAACCAGGCGAGTACCCCTACACCCGCGGGCTGTACCCCACCGGCTACCGCAGCAAATTGTGGACCATGCGGATGTTCGCCGGGTTCGGAACCGCCACCGACACCAACGCCCGCTTTCATGCTCTGCTTCGAGCCGGGGGAACCGGGCTGTCCACCGCCTTCGACATGCCCACTCTCATGGGCCGGGACTCCGACCACGAGTGGTCGGTGGGCGAAGTCGGGCGCGCCGGGGTGGCTGTCGACACTTTGGCCGACATGGAAGACCTGTTCGCGGGCATCGAATTGGACAAAGTAACCACCTCGATGACCATCAACGGGCCAGCCGCCATCTGTATGGCCATGTACATAGCGGTGGCTGAGAAGAGCGGCGTCGGCCGAGTCCATCTCGGCGGGACAATCCAGAACGACATCTTGAAGGAGTACCAGGCGCAAAAGGAGTACATCTTTCCGCCCCGGCCGTCGGTCCGCCTGGTAACAGATTTGATCCGCTTCACCACTGCGGAGATGCCCCGCTGGCACCCGGTCTCCATTTCCGGCTATCACATTCGCGAGGCTGGCTCGACCGCCGCCCAAGAGCTGGCTTTCACGCTGGCCAACGGATTCGCCTATGTCGAGGCCGCCATCGCCGCTGGTCTCAAAGTGGACGACTTCGCCCCCCGGCTCTCGTTCTTCTTCAACGCCCACAGCGACTTCTTTGAAGAGATCGGCAAATTCAGGGCTGCCCGCCGAATCTGGGCCTCCTGGATGAAGGACCGCTACGGTGCCACCAACCCAAAGTCGCAGATGTGCCGTTTCCACACCCAGACCGCGGGCGTCTCCCTCACTGCTCAGCAGCCCGAGAACAACATCGCCCGCGTGGCCGTCCAAGCGCTGTCGGCGGTGCTCGGAGGCACGCAGAGCCTGCACACCGACTCCTACGACGAAGCCCTGGCCCTGCCCACCGAGAAGGCTGCTCGCATCGCTCTTCGCACCCAGCAGATCGTGGCCCACGAGACCGGCGCCGCTTCAGTGGTCGACCCGCTGGGCGGCTCCCACTTCGTGGAGTGGATGACCGACGAGATGGAGCGTCAAGCCAACGAGATTTTCGACCACATAGATCAAATCGGTCGCGGCTCCATGCTGGAGGGGGTGTACACCGGCATCGACGACGGCTACTTCGTCGGGGAGATCGCCGACGCCGCTTACCGTTTCGAACGCGAGGTGAACGCTGGTCGGCGGATCATCGTCGGAGTCAACGAATTCACCGAGAACGACGACGACGAAGCCAATCTTCTGTCCATTGGACACGCCACCGAAGAGATGCAGATCAAGCGTCTCGATCAGATTCGCGGCGATCGCAACGATGACGCAGTCCGAGCTTCTCTGGCCGCGCTGGTCGAAGCCGCCGGTCAGCCCGACATCAACCTCATGCCGTCCATCATCGACGCGGTGCAGACCTATGCCACCGAGGGCGAGATCGTCGCGGCACTGGAGTCGGTGTTCGGCACCTACGTCGAGACCGCGATGGTGTGACCCGATGAGCGAGACACCCGGCATTTCGCCGCTGTCTGCGGACGATCAAGAGCCGCTGCGGGTGGTGCTGGCCAAGCTGGGCTTCGACGGCCATGACCGCGGCCTGAAGGTGGTAGCCCGAACCCTGCGTGACGCGGGCATGGAAGTGATCTACCTGGGACTGCGCCAGACCACCGACAGCATTGTCGCGGCCTGTGAGCAGGAGGACGCCGACGTGATCGGGCTGTCGATGCACAACGCCGGCCACCTCACTTTGGCCCCCCGCATGGTGCAGGCCGTTGAGGAAGCTGGTTTGGGCGTGCCGGTGGTGATCGGCGGCATTGTGCCTGCCGAGGACGTGACCGTTCTGATCGAGGCCGGCGTGGCCGCGGTGCTTGGGCCCGGAGCATCAACCGAGGAAGTTGTGGCCGCAGTGCGCGCTGCCGTGGCCCACCAGTCCCCAGCCCGGTGACCTCTCAGCCCGGTGAGTCCTCAGCCCGCGGATCCCTTCTTGGGCGTCAACCCGTGAGCGCCCCCTCGCTCGACGAGCTGTTCGAATCGGCCCGGACCGGAAACCGGCGGGCGTTGGGCAGACTGCTCACCATGGTGGAACGCCAAGACGACAACGCCGTCATGGTGTCCGAACGGGCCCACCGCGATGCCGGACAGGCACGGGTGATCGGGGTGACCGGCGCCCCGGGCAGCGGCAAGTCCACCATTACCGGCCGACTGGCCGCCGTCTCCGGTGCAGCCCGACCCGCCATATTGGCCATCGATCCCAGCTCTCCTCTGACCGGAGGGGCCATATTGGGCGACCGCATCCGCATGGACAACAACGTCAGCAGCAGTACTTTCATCCGGTCTATGGCCACGCGGGGCCACGCCGGTGGGTTGGCGGTGGCCGTGCCCGACGCTGTCCGGGTGCTCGACGCCGCGGGCTGCGACCCGATCATCGTGGAGACCGTAGGCGTTGGCCAGGTGGAGGTGACCGTCGCCGCCGCCGCTGATACCACCGTGGTGGTGGTGACCCCCGGCTGGGGCGACGCGGTGCAGGCCAACAAGGCAGGGTTGTTGGAGGTGGCCGACATCTTCGTCGTGAACAAGGCCGACCGGCCCGATGCCCGCGGTGCTCGCCGAGACTTGGAATTGATGCTCGATCTCGGACATCGGGGAGAGTGGCGAGCCCCCATTGTCTTGACCACCGCCACCGAGGGGGAGGGCATCGACGACTTGTGGTCGGAGATCGAGCGCCACACCTCGTATCTTCACCACTCCGGCGAACTGATCCGCCGCCGCTGCCGACGCCGTCGCAGCGAAGTGGCCGACAGGATCGAGCTCGGCTTGCGCGACCGGGCTCTCCGCATCATCGACGACCAGTCCGGTGAATCGGCAATGGTCCGCGTCGAGCGCCACGAGCTCTCCCCTGCCGCGGCTGCCAAGCAGCTGCTGGCGACTCTTATCCCCGACAACCCTCCAGAAGAGTGACATGAGCACCTACTCCGCCCCCTTGGAAGACATCGCCTTTGCTCTGCGCCAAATTGCCGGTTTGGACGACCTGGCCCAGCTGCCCGCATGGAGCGATGTCGGACTCGACCATACCGAAGACCTCCTGGCCGAGGCCGGGCGACTGGCCGCCGAAGTCATGGCCCCCCTCAATCGAACCGGCGATGAAGTAGGCAGCGTGCTCGACGCCAACGGCAACGTCATCACCCCCGAGGGATTTCGGCAGGCCTACCAGCAATACATCCAGAGCGGCTGGACCGCGGTGTCGGCCCATCCCGAACACGGAGGGGCCGGATTTCCGCTGGTGGTCGACGTGGCCATCCAGGAGATGTTCACATCAGCCAACATGGCGTTCTCGCTTTGCCCGATGTTGAGCCAGAGCGCCATCGGCGCCCTCAGCACCCACGGCAGTCCCGAGCAGAAGCACCTCTGGTTGCCCCCGCTCACCAGCGGCGCCTGGACCGGAACCATGCTATTGACCGAGCCCCAAGCGGGCTCAGACGTCGGCGCACTCACCACTCGAGCCGAACCCCAAGGAGATGGGAGCTATCGCCTGTGGGGCCAGAAGATCTTCATCACGTGGGGCGAGCACGACATGGCCGACAACATCGTCCACATTGTGCTGGCTCGCACCCCCGACGCACCGATGGGCACCCGGGGAATCTCCTTGTTCATCGTGCCCAAGTACTTGGTGGAGGCCGACGGCACGCTGACCCAGCGAAACGACATTCGATGCATCGGGCTTGAGCACAAGGTGGGCATACACGCCAGTCCCACCTGTGTGATGGAGCTCGACGGAGCAGTCGGAGAGCTGGTGGGGGAAGAGGGCGAGGGCATGCGCCTTATGTTCACCATGATGAACAAGGCCCGCCTCTTGGTGGGGCTCGAAGGCCTGGCGGTGGCCGAGCGGGCCTACCAGCAAGCGGCGGTCTTCGCCGCCGACCGGCGCCAGGGTAGACGCGCCGACACCGAGCCCGGTGACCAGGCACCGATAATCCAACACCCCGACGTGCGCCGCATGCTTCTGGACATGCGAGCCCGTACGGAGGCCATGCGGGGTTTGCTGCTTCTCAACGCGGCCGCGGCCGATCGCGCCGCCAGCCATCCCGATCCGGACCACCGCCTACAGGCCCAGCAGCGGGCTGAACTGCTGACGCCGGTGTCGAAGGCCTGGTGTACCGACCAAGGCGTCGAGGTGGCCTCGCTGGGCATCCAGGTACACGGCGGCATGGGATTCATCGAGGAAACCGGGGCCGCCCAGCATTGGCGGGACAGCCGCATCGCCCCCATCTATGAGGGCACCAACGGCATCCAGGCCATCGACCTGGTCGGACGCAAACTTCCCATGGCCGACGGCGCTCCGCTGGCGTCGCTACTAGAAGACATGACCGGTTTGGACAAGAATTTGGACCAGGCGGTCGCCGCGGTGGCCGATGCCGCCCGTTGGCTGGGCGAGCACCCCGGCGACGACGCTTTGGCCGGAGCCACCCCGTTCCTCGAGATGCTCGGTCTCACCGTTGGCGGTTGGGTCATGGCTCAAACGTGGGACGTGTCCCGACTACTCGAATCGGCCGAACCGGAGCGGGCTGACTTCTGGAGGGCAAAGCAGACATCCAGCCGCTTCTACCTCGATCAGATCCTCCCGACGGCCCCTGCCCTGCTCTCCGCAGTCACTTCTGGAGCAGCCGCCCTGGACTAGCCGCTCTGCTAACCGCCCAAGCGCTCGCGGGCAGAAGCACTGCGGGACAATAGGTGAGCGGGCACCGTCGCCCCGTTTACCACCACGTCTCCTCCGGCGTCGTCGCCGCCAGCCCCCGCCGGCAGCTCCTCAACGTCGCCGTTCGATGCAGCAGCCAACTCCCCCGCCTCGGCCGCCGCCTCAGCAGCAGCCTCAGCGGCGGCCCGCTTGACCAGGAAGTCCTCCCAATCAGCCTCTTTGACCAGCTTGTCCCGGTGGATCGAACCCCGCTCGGCCCCGCTGTCGAATCGCACCCAATAGCGCAACCAGCGCATACCGGTGTGCATCATCACCTCACCGGAAGTTCCCTCGGCAACCCCGGCCAAGTCTTCGGCAAGGACAACTCGCTCTCGCCGCTCCAAGACGTCGGATCTACCGGCCATTCCCTCAGGGTATCTGTGACATGCAGACCCGGAGAAACCGCCGCAGAACCCTCGAATTCATTGACCACAACCACCACATCAGTCACACTGAACTCATCAAGGGGTGCTTGGATTAATGTTGCAATTTGGTTACGTTTATAGCCATCGCCCCCGCCTCCGCGGATTTCGATAGCTCCTCATGCGCAGATTCAATCGGATCCTCGTCCTTCTAACAGTCATAGCGCTGTTGGGATTCAGCGCACCCAGCGCCGCCCAGGACTCCTTCGTGGAAGAGCGGCAGCAGCAGATTGAAGAAAAGAAGCGAGAGATCGAAGAGCGTCGCCGAGAGCAGCTCGCACTTCAGCGCGCCGCACTGTTTGCCATCAAAGAGCTCGATGTAACCAACGCCCAGATCGAAGAGGTGGACCTGCATCTCAAGCAGGTCAATTCGTGGATCGCTGCGGCCGAAGCCCGCTTGGGAGCGGTGGAGCTCTCCCGCACCACAGCCCAAGAGCGGGTCGTCGACGCTCAAGAGCGAGCCGCCGAAGTGGGGCTCGAGATCACCGCAATACGAGAGCAACTACAAGACCAAGTGGTCCAGATCTATCTCGACTTCGTATACGAGCCCAATTTCCTCCTCGAAGACGGCGACCCCAACCGAAACGCCCGTCGCCAGTTCTACATAGAGGAGCTGGGCGCTGACGCCCAGGTGCTCATTGACCGGCTGCGTCGGGCGTTCGACGACCAGGAAGCTTCGGTGCGGCAAGCCGAGCAGGCCCAAGCCGACATCGAGCAGGCCCAAGCCGACATCGAAGAGGCATTGATCGAGCTGGCCGAGCTCAGAGAGGCCCAAGAACTGCTCCAAGAGGAGTGGAACCGAGAGCGGGAACTCCTCCAAGCGAGAATCGCTGTCGAAGCCCAAGCCCAGGCCGACATCGAGGGCGAAATATCTGGACTCGAGCGGAACATCGAGGAAATCGAAGACGAGATCGAGCGGGAGCGGGAGCGAATCCGCCTGGAAGAAGAACGGCGAAAGCGCGAGGCGGAGTTGGCCCGCTTGGCGGAGTTGGAGCGTCAACGCCAAGAAGACTTGGCCCTCTTGGCGGAACAGGAACGGGCCGGCCAATTCGACAACATCGAAATCCCCGCTCCGCCGACATTCTTCCGGCCGGTAACCGGACCGGCTGGGTCGGGGTACGGCAATCGGGTCCACCCCATATTCGGAACCGTCCGATTCCACGCCGGTCTCGACTTCGCCAACAACACGGGCGACCCCATCGTTGCCGCCGCCTCCGGCACCGTTACCCAGGCTAGATACCGAGAGGGCTACGGAAATACCATCGTCATCGACCACGGCGGTGGGTGGACAACTCTGTACGCCCACCTCTCTGGTTACAACGTGTCCACCGGAGAAGAAGTTGACATCGGAGAGCAGATCGGCCTGGTCGGAAGTACCGGTTGGTCCACTGGACCCCATCTCCACTTCGAAGTCCGCTATCGGGGGTCGCCCCGCGACCCGGCCAAGTATCTCAGTCTCTGACTGCGTCGGGAACAGTGCCTCCGGCAAACGACAGCTCGGTTGTCTTTGACCCGGCCTCACGGCAAGACTGAGCCAATGGAGGCCTTGGTATTTGAGCGCAAGCCCGCTCGCTATGTGGCCGCCGCGGTGGCTTCACGGGTGGTGCCCGGTGCGGGTGGCGGAGTAGGCCCACTCCGCTTGCGCGACATCGAACCGCCTGAACTGCCCGGACCGGAATGGCACACCATTCGACCTCGGCTGACCGGCATCTGCGGATCCGACCTGGCCACCGTGGAGGGCCGATCCTCCCGCTATTTCGAACCGCTGGTGTCGTTCCCGTTCGTCCCCGGTCACGAAGTCGTGGGCGTCGATGAGGATGGGCGTCGATTGGCACTCGAACCGGTTCTGGGTCCAGAGGCCCGAGGCGAACCGCCCCCCTTCCCCGGCGCCGCCCCCGGCGACGGAGACGACTACGGCTATCTCCTCGGAGGCGCCATCAAGGATGGGATCCAGATTGGCTTTTGCTCCAGCACGGGTGGCGGATGGGGAGAGATGCTGGTCGCGCACCAGAGCCAACTCCATCCAGTGCCCGATCACTTCAGCGACGAGGCCGCCGTCATGCTGGAGCCCGCGGCCGGTGGAGTCCACGCCGCCGTGAAGGCCCAAGTGGAGTCAGGGGCTTCGGTGGCCGTGCTGGGAGCAGGCACCATGGGATTGTGCTCGCTGGCCGCATTGCGGTCGCTCACCTCCGCCGGAACCATCATCGCTACCGCCAAATACCCCCATCAGCGGGACCTGGCCGACGCTCTGGGCGCCGACATCATTGTCAACCCTGATGAAGTTCGACGCGCCGTGCGGAGGTTCAGCGGCTGTCGGATGTTGGGCAACTACCTATCGGGCGGGGTGGATGTCACCATCGACGCGGTGGGCAGTCCGGCATCGGTAGCCGATGCGATCGCCATCACCAGGCCTAGGGGCCGAGTGGTGTTGTTGGGCATGCCTGAATCGGCTCGAATCGACCTGACCGGACTATGGCACCGTGAGACCGAACTGGTCGGCGCCTACACCTACGGAACCGAGAACCTTCCGGATGGACAAACTGCCACCAGCTTCGCGATGGCATTCGACTTGGTGGCTTCAGCCGACCTGGAGCGCTTGGTCTCGGCCCGTTATCCCCTGGACCGCTTTCGGGAGGCCGTCGCCCACGCCGCCGAGGCCGGTGCTCGAGGCGCGATCAAGGTGGTGTTCGAACAGAACGCTTGATCGCTATAAGCCCAGCGGAGCCAGTCCGAAGTCGGCACCGATGGCACTGACCTCCTCCACCAGGGCAACCGGCAGGGGAATGCCCCGGGCTAGCCGCTCGGCCCGGTTCTCGTGCTCGATCTCGCCGGGCACATAGATCCGGTCTACTCCCTCGGCCCGCTCGGTGTTGTGAACGTCTCGGATGAGCTGGTCCATCTGCTCTCGAAACCGGTCCAATCCGCAGAACCGCTCCAGATCCAAGGTCAGAAACATCCAACCCTTGGCCAGCCGGCGATTTCCCACCAATTCGCACTCCGTCTGCTCGGTGTGCCCGAAGCTGCTGCCGGCAACGATCCCGGAGAGCACTTCCACCATCAGCGCGATGCCAAACCCCTTGTAGCCCCCGAACCAGCACAGATTCTGGGCTGAAGCTGTCTCCGTGTCCGTGGTTGGCCGGCCCAGATCATCGTTGGCCCATCCCTCGGGGATGGTTAGATCACCGCGCTTTTTGGCCAGCAATATCTTGTTCCCGGCCACCGCGGTGGTGGCGATGTCGTACACCACCGGCAGTTCTTCCCCGGCAGGAACCGCCCAGGAGAATGGATTGGTCGAGAAGATGCCCGATCGGCCGCCGTAGGGAGGCACAATGGCCGGGCCGTTTTGCACTGCCATGGCGAAGCAGCCGGCTTCAGCCGCAGGGAGGGTGTAGTAGGCCAAGGCACCCAGGTGGGTTCCCTCTCGTACGGTGACTGCCGCCACCCCGTGGGCTTTGGCCCGCTCCACGGCCAGTTCCATGGCCGCCACCCCGGACACCTGCCCAAATCCGACGCCACCGTCCATCATCACTGTGGCACCGTCGTCTCGAATCACAGACACTTCTGTGACTGGCCGAAGATGGCCAGACTTCAGCCGGGCCACGTACAGCTCGATCAAGTGGGCACCATGGGACTCCACACCCCGCAGGTCAGCTTCCACCAGGTTGTCGACCACGACTTCAGCTTGATCGGGGGGCACCCCCAATCCCTCAAGAATGGCGATTTCGTAGCGCCGCAGGACGTCATGATCCACTAGGACCACATTGGCATCGCTCACTGTGAAGCAGCTTCGTCAGACTTGGGCGGGCGATAGAACACAGCGAGCTGTGTCAACCCCGCCAGCACACCGCCGCCGGCGCCAATCGCCAGACCAACGTAGCCATCCCATTCGTCGTCGATTCCCAACGCGCTGTCCACCGACCACTCCATGGGCCCCAAGGTGGCCACCGAAGCCGCGACCACCGCCAGCACGAAGGTGTACTCCCAGCCTTCCCGCACGATCATGAAGCCGTTGTGGCGGTGAACCGTCCACGCCGCCACCACCATGACCCCGACCATCCCCGCGGCCGCCAAAGGAGTGAGAAATCCCAGGGCCAACAGCAAGCCCGCCCCGATTTCCGTGAGCGCTGCCATCCAGGCATGTAACTTGCCCGGCTTCATCCCCATGCTGTCGAACCAACCGGCGGTACCGGGGATGCGGCCACCTTGAAAGATCTTGCCGTATCCGTGGGCGGCAAAAGTAAGCCCGATGCCCACCCGCAGGATCAGCATTGCCAGATTCATCTCGTCCATAGGCCCACAGTACTGGCCCATCTAGGCTGGGCACGTGCCCCTCTGGCTCAGTGTTCTCATCGCCATTCTCGCGGGGATGGTCCTGATCCGGGTCGGCATCGGCGTGCTCTTGATGATTCGCCAGCCCCTCCCGCCGCCTCCTCCGCCGGGTGAGTTGCGCAAAGTGAAAATCACCTATCGGTGCTCAATCTGCTACACCGAAGTCCGCATGACCGTCGCCCCCGAGGAAGACCCGGCGCCTCCCCGTCACTGCGGCGATGACATGGATTTTGTGGCCCCAATCGACGATTAGGGTTGGTTTTCCACAGGTTGTGAACAAATCTGGGTACAAACTACAAAGCCGTAACTAGCGCGTCACCTGGTCGCAACCAAGAATCAATGCCATTGAGTGGCCACCAGCATCCCAGCCAGCAGCAAACCAAGACCCCCTAGCAGGTACCAGTTGTTGGTGTCTCCGGGCAGCAGCGCCACGTAGTTCAGCACAATCACGATGGCGCCCAACACCAACAGGGCGATCATCAACACCGGCACCCAGGTGGGGCTGACCTTCTCGGCCGAGACCGGTACGCGGGGAACGGCTTCGTTCTCGGGCCGGGTGCCTCTTGGGGTTACCCGTCCGCCTTGCACTCTTCGCTTCGTTGGCTTGGCCATGGGCCAAGGATAGACCTGGAGTTATCTGGTTCTAGCCTTGAGCGGTCCCCAGATAACGTTGAACCCGGTGAGCCCCAGAATTCTGGTGATCGACAACTACGACTCGTTCGTCTACAACCTCGTCCAGTATCTGGGGGAGCTAGGTGCCCAACCCATCGTTCATCGCCATGACGCCCTGTCCCTGGAGCAGGCTCGCGACCTCGAACCCGACGGTGTTCTCATCAGTCCTGGGCCGGGCCGTCCATCTGATGCCGGGCTGAGCAACTCCCTCATCCAAGAGTTCTGCGGTATCCGGCCCGTCCTCGGTGTGTGCCTGGGATTGCAGTGCCTCGGAGAAGTCTTCGGCGGACAGGTGGTTCGAGCCCCTCAGGTCATGCACGGCAAGACGTCGATCATCCACCACACCGGAGACGGAGTCTTTGCCGGCCTCCCCAATCCGATCGAGGCAACCCGTTACCACTCGCTGATCGTGGAGCGTTCTTCAGTGCCCGATGTCTTGTCTATCACTGCGGAAACCGATGACGGCCTCGTGATGGGGTTGCGACACCGTGAGCACCCGGTAGAAGGCGTTCAGTTCCACCCCGAGTCGATTCTCACCTCATCCGGCCACGACATGCTGTCTAATTTCCTGGCCCAGACTGGTTGATAGCTGCTGGCCGCTGGTCTAGTTCCAGAAGACATCGCATCCGTTGTCTACCCCCGGAGTGTCGCCGTCCAAACCCTCGGCCCAATTGTCGGCGTTCGCCGCTGATGCGGGCATTGGATACGGAAGTTCGATATTCCACGCCACCGCAAACCCGGGAATGTCGGAGTAAGTCGCAACAAGACCCCTGCACTCGGTTTCGAATTGGCTGGAAAGGGCGTTCCATCTCGCGATGCTGCCCAAGGCATTGGGCAGGCGTCCAGCAGCCACGGCTCTCGCAGTGATGTCGGAGGCGGCGTTCCACGCTGCCGCCCGACGGGGATCAAGCTCTTCGACCGGAATCGCAGGGCGACCAGGGGGTCCCGGCCTCGATGGATCCGGACCCGATGGTCCCGGACCCGATGGGTCCGGATCCGATGGTCCCGGCGGCGGAATTACCGAAGTCGGCAATCCCAAACAGGCGATTACTTCCGTCCCCGCAGGATGTTCCTCTTGAGCAGGAGGCACCTGTCCCATGATTCGCCCAACCAGTTCTTCGGTGTCGTTGGGGAAGTCGCAGTCTGGAACAGGCTCGACCAAGACCAGCTCCAGCTCAGCCAACCGCTGTACAGCCAATTCCGGGGTCAGCCCGATCAGGCTGGGCACGATCACGCTCTCCGGGCCGAGAGAAACCACAATCGTGATCGGGCTGTCGGGCAGCAACAGCACAGGTGGCGAAGGATCCGTGCCAATCACCAAGCCCGCCTCCACTTCAATGGATGGTTCCTCGATGACCTCGTCAGCAACCTCAAGGCCAGCTTGGGCCAGAACTTGAGTGACCCGCAACAAGGTCATTCCCTTCACGTCGGGGACTTCTATAGCCTGAATCCCCTCTGCCACGAAGAGCACCACGGTGCTGCCCGGTGCGACTTCGCCTCCGGCCGGTGGATCCTGGCGCAACACTTGCCCAGCCGGCGCAGTGGAACCCTCAACCTCCCGCAGTTCAGCGGCAAATCCCCGGTCTTGCAAGAAACGGGCAGCATCATTCGCGTTCTGGCCCACAACCCCGGGCACTGCCACCGGAACGGCCCCTGAACTTACCGTGACCTCGATTTCCGCCCCCTGCTCCACTTCATCCAGCGCCGCAGGGGATTGGGAAATCACCTCGTTGGCTTCCACCGATTCACTGGCTACGAAAACCTGGCTGACCACGAAACCGGCAGCCCGCAATTCACGAATCGCCGCCTGACTCGACAAGCCCACTACGTCGGGTACGGCAACAAGCGGAGCGGGCGTCGCGGTCACCGCGGGTGGTGCCGACTCATTGCCATTGTCCAAGACGTTCGACAGCACAAAAAACACCAGCACGGCCACGGCGATGAAAATCACCGCAGCCGCGGTGTACAGACCAGCTCGAGATGAGGGCTCTAAGACGGTCACGGGGGGAGGCGAGGCCGCCGGAGGCTGCGGCGGCACCTCTGGAGGAGGCGGAGGCGGGCCTTGCTGGGCGCTTGTCGGTTTCTCCGGTTCTTGGGGTGGCGGAGGTGGAGCTTCCCCCTGGGCGTCAGCAAGCTGATGACGAGCAGACAGTTGGTGCCGACCTTCTCGATAGCGCCGCAGGTCCCGTTGAAGATCCTTGGCCGTTGGATACCGCTGCGCCGGTTTCTTGGCCAGCAGCTTCATAGTGATGGCCTCAAGTGACTCCGGCAGCACGACTCCCAGCGACGACGGGGAGGGCACCGTTTGCTGGACATGCTTGTAGGCCACCGCCACCGAATTGTCGCCCGCAAAGGGAGGACGACCGCAGAGCATCTCGTAGAGCACGACTCCGAGCGAGTACAGATCACTGCGATGATCCAGGGTCTCCCCCTGGGCCTGTTCCGGTGAGAAATAGGTGGCTGTTCCCATCACAGAGCCGGTTTGGGTGAGGTTCGCCTCCGCTCCCCCGAACGCGGCAATGGCGATGCCGAAGTCAGTCACCTTCACCTTCCCATCTGGCGACAGCAGCACATTGCCCGGCTTTACGTCGCGGTGGATTACCCCGTTCTCGTGGGCACAGCCCAGCGCGGCGGCCACGTACATGGCGATTTCTGCGGCCTGCTCAGGAGAGAGTCGAGCGCCGCCTCGAAGCAGTTCAGCCAAGCTCTTGCCCTCGATGTACTCCATGACGATGTAGTACGTGCCTTCTGCCGAACCCCAGTCGTATACCGCCACAATGTTGGGATGGTTCAGGTTGGCCGCTGCGGTGGCTTCCCGCCGGAATCGCTCGACAAAGCTGGGATCGGTGGCGAATTCCGGAAACAGGCGCTTGATGGCTACCGGGCGCGACAAAAGGGTGTCCTCGCCGAGAAAAACATCGGTCATGCCGCCACGAGCGATCTGATTTCGCAATCGGTAACGACCGCCCAAAAGCTCCGGACCGTTGTCTGTCATGGCGAAAACAGCGTACTTCTTGATTTGCTCGATTTATGGTAGGGCTACGTCGATCACGTCCACGACAACCACCGTTACGTTGTCGCTTCCGCCATGCTGCAAAGCCAGGCTCACCAGCGCATCAGCAGCTTCTTTCGGAGACTCAAACTGGAGCAGGATCGCGTGAATGTCCCGGTCGTGTACCTCGTTGGTCAAGCCATCGGAGCACAGCAGATAGCGATGACCCGTCACCGGGGCCAGAGTCCAATCGTCAACCACCACCTTTGACTCAATGCCCAGCGCCCGGCTGAGATGATGCCGGTACTCATGGACTTCAGCCTCTTGCGGGGTGATCATCCCTGCTTTGACCATCTCCTGCACCACGGTGTGGTCCTCGGTCATCTGGTGAAACCCGCTCTCGTCGCAACGGTAGGCCCGTGAATCGCCGACGTTCACCACGGCCAACGCCTCGCGGTGGTCTTTTTCAACCACGGCCAGCGCACACAAAGTTGTCCCCATCCCCGACAACTCGCTGGTCGACATCGACTCGGCCAAGATCTGCTCGTTGGCTCGCTCCACTGCATCCACCAGCTCGCTCACCGTTGGCACCGGTGAATGACTTGGCCGACGGCCGAATCGATGGCGGCGGCGTTCCCCAGTCCGAGCTTGAAGCGCAGCCTTGATTTCGGCAGCTAACGTCTCCACCGCCAAGGAAGACGCCTCCGCGCCCCCTCGATGGCCCCCCAACCCGTCGGCAACCGCGAAGAGTTCCCCTTCAACCAACATCGAGTCTTCGTTTTTCTCTCGACGTCGGCCTCTATCGGTGGCTTGCCCCGCTTCTAGCCGGATCATCAGAGTTCCATGACCGTGGTGCCCCCCACTTTGCGGTGGACTATAACCACCGCCCGTGACGATTGGGAGTCGGTCTCAAGGCAGAGTTGGCTTCGGCCCATTGGCCACGGTTTCCTGGGTAAGCCCAAATCTATCGATCAGCTGGTGACAGGCGGCTTCTCAGTTATCGATCTGATCCCCTGTCTTGTACGCTGACCACCCCGACGATCAGCGCGAGTGGCGGAATTGGCAGACGCGCAGGATTCAGGTTCCTGTGTCCGCAAGGACGTGGGGGTTCAAGTCCCCCCTCGCGCACGTCTTGGGTTCAGCCCACCGTCCCGTCGGGAGTAGGGGTGGGCACTTCGGTGACCGGAATGACCGGTGGTGGACCCCAGGCAATTGCCGCTTTGGAGAACCCGGCGGCCATGGCCACCGTCAGAGCCAGTTCAGCCAGCTCGGCCGGAGTGAACTCCTCGCCCAACGCCGCTTGGTCCGCCGCGCTCAGCCCTGACGGGTCGGAGATCACCGCATCAGCCATTCTCAAGGCCAGCTTCAACCGGTCAGGCAGGTCGCTGTCGGCGTAGCCATCTTCGATCTGGTCCACCAGATCTTCGGTGAGTCCCTGCTGCTTCGCACCTGCGAAGCGGAGGTTCTTTCAAATGTTGCAGTCGTTGACCCGGGCGTTGCGAAGCCGGCCCACCTCCTTGGTGGCCTGGTCAAGCTGCCCCTCGCTCCACAGGGTTCCGTAGAAGCGGTTGAACACCGTGAACAACTCGGGCTGATGGTCGAACAGCGACATGCCCCCCTCGGGGATGGCAATCCTGGTCATTACATGACTCCTTTCAACACGGTCCGGCTGCGAGCCAGGGCCTCGAAGGTGGCAATGGCCGTGGTAAGTGCGGCCAATTCGGGTGCCGACAGATGAGCGTTCAGCTCGGCGCACAGCTCATCGGTCACCCCGTGGGCGTCCAGCACGTATTGCTCAGTGAACGCCAGCACAACGCTTTCTCGGTCATCTTGAGGAGAAGCAGAGGACGGCTGGCCGCCAATCATCTGCTCGATGCGGGTGGCGCAAAGTTCCAACAATCCGGGATCCAGCCCCACGCCATCGAGGGCCTGCACCAACTCCTCCAGCGGGCCAGCCACATGGGGGTCCAAGGCGCCCAGGGGATTGTCGGTGGAAGTTGACCTCATGCCCATCACCCGCCGAACATCGCCATCCATTGCTCGGCCGAGCGGGGCATGAACACATAGTTGGTTTGGCGGGTCTCGCCCATCGACGCCGACGGCTGGGGCGAGTACAGATGGCCGGGATACAGCGTCGCACTGTCGGGAACCCGGGCCAGGCGCTGGGTGAGGCTCTCATACATTGCTGCCGGGTCGCTTCCCGGCAGGTCGGTCCTCCCGCATCCCTCCAAGAACAGCGTGTCGCCAGCCACCAAACGCCCGTTGGTCAAGAAGCACTGGCTCCCGGGAGTGTGGCCCGGGGTGTGGATCATCTCAATGTCCACCTGCCCCACCGACAGCACATCACCGCTCTTGTGCAAACACAGATCGTCTTCCTCAATACCGGTAGTCATGGTCACATAGCGGGCTTCGTCCGCCTGCACATGCACCGGAACCGACACCAGCTCCAACAGCTCGGCCACCCCCGTGATGGAGAACTGCATCATCGACCCGCCCACATGATCAGGGTGGTAATGGGTAGCCAATACCCCGGTGAGCCGCATCCCGTCGGCCTCAACCAGATCCACAATCCCCTGTGGGTCATAAGCCGGGTCCACCACCACTGCTTCCCCCGTCTCCCGATCCCCGATCAGATAGACGAAATTCACCATCTGCCGGGCCATCATGTCCCCAACCGCCAAGTCCCGCCCCGACAAGAGCTGTCTGAAGTACAGCCGGTCCTCATTCACAGCTTCGATACTAGGCAACGGGCTCGTCGTCTCCCTGTCGCCGCCAAGCCTCCTCCGCCAACGAAACAACCTCACGAGCCGGCAACCCCAACAACTTCGAGGCCCGTACCGCCTCATCGTGCTCAACCTTCACCCGCCCCGCGCTCACCTTCACCCGAACCCGGCGCCCATCCACGTCCACCTCATGCTCCAACCGGGCCCGAGGCCACCGCTCGATCAACTGCCCCCGCACTCCCAGCGACCCCGTCTCCTCCGCCAGCGTGGCCGCCACCTGATCGCCCACCGCAGGATCGGCCAATGCACTCACCGTGTACGCCGGCCGCCCCTTCTTCATGACGATCGGCGTGATCCAGGCATCGTGCGCCCCTGCATCCAACAGCGATGCCACCGTGTGCGCCAGGGTCTCCCCCGTCGCGTCATCCACGTTGGTCTCAAACAACATCACCGGCTGGCCCGCGGGGCGAGATGCCGCCATCGTCCCCACCACCACTTGAGTCAGATTGGGACGATCCTCCAGTTGGTTGTCGCCCGCGCCAAACCCGCTCGCTGAGATCGTCATCGGCGGCATGGGCCCCCAGCCTTCCGCCAGGGCCGAGAGAATCGCCGCACCGGTGGGCGTGGTCAGCTCCAGACCCACATCCAAGCCGAACGTCGGGCACCCCACCAGCAGCTCCACCACGGCGGGTGGAGGATTGGGCAGGTGCCCGTGGGCGCTGCGGATCATTCCCCGCCCGCACGCCACCGCACTGGAGTAAACCTGGTCGATCCCCAGTACCTCCAGCGCAGCGCAGGTACCCACCACGTCGATGATGGCGTCCAGCCCGCCCACTTCGTGGAAATGGACCTGCTCTGGCGGCCGGCGATGCAGCTTGCCCTCGGCCTGGGCCAGGGCGTCGAAGACCGCCAGCGCCCGGTCGGCCACACGGTCGGGCAGCCGAGCCTCTCCGACGAGGGCATTGATGTGACTGGCGGTACGCACCACCGATGTCTCCTGGGTGATCACCCGCACGTCGGTAGCCGCGACACCCCCTCGCTGGGTGGGATGGGCTTGCAGATCCCAACCGCCCAAGGGCAGCAGTTCGCATATGTCCCGCACTTCGGCCACATCTGCCCCGGCGTCGATCAACGCCCCCAGCGCCATGTCGCCCGCGATCCCGCTAAAGCAGTGGAACCAGGCAACGCCAGCCGGCTCAGGCATCGTTCGCTCCACTCGGCTTTCGGTCGCCCCGCTCAGCCATCGTTCAACCCTGCTGGCGACACTGCTCGATCCCTCGTTTTGAACAGCCGCAGCACCGCGCAAGCCGCGCCGAATCCATTGTCCACTCCGACCACGGTCACACCCGCGGCGCATGACGACATCATGGCCAGCAGAGGGGTGACCCCCTCTAGCGAAGAGCCGTACCCCGCGCTGGTGGGCACGGCCACCACCGGGGCCGCCGTGAGCCCTCCCACGACTGAAGCCAAGGCGCCCTCCATCCCAGCCACCACCACCACGGCGTCGGCCTCGGCCAGTGAGTCGACTTCGTTGAGAATCCGATGAAGTCCGGCCACCCCCACATCGTTCAGCCGCTGCGGCGCCAGCCCATGGGCGGCCAGTACCACTCCGCACTCGTCGGCCACCGGGAGATCGGCGGTACCGGCCGCGGCCAGCATTACCCGTTCGGGCCGCGGGGGTGCCGGCCGCCAGACCAAGGTGGCCTCGTAGCGCTCCCCGCCAGGGTTGAGGTCCAGCGAGGCCGCGGCCTGCTCGGCTGAGGCCCGAGTCAACAGCACCGGACCTCCGGGCTGATCGAGCAACTCCTTGACAATGGCCGCGCATTGGTCAGGTGTCTTGCCCGGTCCGTAGACAACCTCGGCCAGCCCCTGGCGGAGGTTGCGATGATGATCCACCCGGGCAAACCCCAAATCGGCAAACGGCAGCCGCCGCAGCTGCCGCACTGCGTCATCAGCCGACAGTGTGCCGCTGCGCACGTCGTCCATCATTTGCCGAAGAAAAGCCTCATCCACCTCGATATCCCGCCCTTTCCAGTAGTCCTTGCCATTTTCTCACCGCGACCGCGTTTCTCAATACCACTATCCTGCCCCTTTGTGACTGCCTCTGCCCGATCCATAAGCCACGTGGCCTATCTCGGACCTCCGGGCACTTTCACCGAGGAGGCGCTTCTCACCCAACCCGATTTGGCTGAAGCCGATCATCTGCTCTGCCGGTCGATCCCCGAGGTGCTCGAAGCCGCCGCGGACGGCCGCGCCGACTTGGGGTTCACCGCCATCGAAAACTCTATTGAGGGCACGGTGAACGTCGCCCTCGACGCCTTGATCTTCGAGCACGACCTTCTCATCCAGCGAGAGGTGATAATCGACGTCCGACTCCACCTTCTCGGGCTTCCCGGCGCATCGTTGGAGACAATTCAAAGGGTCATCAGCTTCCCAGTGGCCACTGCCCAGTGCCGGCGCTATCTGACCAACAACCTGCCCCATGCCGAAGAGGCTGCGGCCAACTCCACTGCGGCCGCGGCGCGGGACCTCGCTGTTTCCCAAGATACGGCAGTTGCCGCCATCGGCACCGCCCTGTCTCAGCATCTCTACGGCCTGGAGCTGATCGCCACCGACATCGAGGACCACCCGGAGAACCAAACCCGCTTCGTAGCAGTCTCCAGCTCCGGCGTGCCTACCCCCACCGGGAACGACAAGACCTCGATCGTGGTCTTCCAGCGTGCCGACCGATCGGGCTCGCTGATGGGCATTCTCGCCGAGTTCGCGGCTCGCTCCATCAACCTCACCAAACTGGAATCCCGGCCCACCAAGAAGGCGTTGGGCGATTACTGCTTCCTTATCGACCTTGAGGGCCACATCGCTGACCAGCTGGTAGCCGACTGCCTCACCAGCATCCTGGCTAAGCACGGCGAGGTGAAGTTCCTCGGCTCCTATCCCACCACAACTCGGGGCAGCGAGGAGAAGAACAGCAATGCCACCTCTGCGTGGAGCGAGGCCCAGAGTTGGATTGACTCCCTCCGCAGCCAAGTGGATGAAGCTTGACTTGACACGTTCTAATATTTTCCATTAGAACTAGCTCAGCATTGCCCTCACCTAACGGACGCGGAGGAGACCATGGAGTTTGGAATTTTTGTAAACGGCTACATCCCTGGGCCAGCAGCCCACGACACCGAAGCCGAGCACACTGCCTTGATGCGGGAGGCCCACTACGTCATCACCGCTGACAAGTACAACTGGAAGTACGCCTGGTTCGGCGAGCACCACTGCCTCACTGAGTACAGCCACATGTCTGCGCCAGCCCCAGTCATGGGCTACGTGGCCGCCAAAACCGATCGCATCCATCTCTCCACCGGCATCACCAGCCTGCCGACGGCCAAGGAACACCCGGTCCGCATTGCCGAGCGGGCCGCAATGCTCGACCACATCACCGAGAACCGCTTTGAGTTTGGCACCGGGCGAGGTGCGGGCAGCCATGAGGTGGCCACCTTCGGCGGGCTGACCCCGCCCGAAACCAAGTCGATGTGGGATGAGGTAATCCGCGAGATCCCCCGCATGTGGGAGCAGCGCGACTACTGCTTCGAGGGCGAGCACTTCTCGGTGCCCAAGCCCCACAACGTGCTGCCCAAGCCCCACGGCCACGGCCATCCCCCTATCTGGGTGGCGTGCGGCAACCCGCCCACCTTCGCCAAGGCCGGGTCGCTGGGTATCGGCGCCATCGCCTTCAACTTCGAGCCCATCTTCAACCTCAAGGGCCGCATCGACGCCTACAAGGAAGCCATCCAAAGCCCGGTGGAGCAGATCGGCCAGTTCAAGAACGACAACGTGATGATGACCAACGCCGTCATCTGCCTGGAAGACCGGGAACGGGCCCGCGAGATCGCCAAAGCCAAGGGGCGGGGCTACCTGGTCACGATGGTGAACCTCTACCACGACACCATGCCCAAGTCTCCCGACGCCATCACCTGGCCTTCTGCGCCCAACCAGATCGAGTGGACCGACGAGATGCTCGACGGAGCCATTGCCGGCGGCTACATGCTGTGCGGCAATGCCGAAGAGGTCTGCGAACAGGTGGCCCGCTATCAGACGGTCGGCTGCGATCAGGTGGTGTTCGGCCTGCCCGGCGAGGGCATGGAGCATGATGAGATCGACGAGATGCTCGAAGTGTTCGGCACCAAGGTCATCCCGGAGTACGACCCCGACCCGATCCACTCCACCGACCGCTATCGGGCGACCGCCCAGCGTCGGTATCCCGACTTCGAATTCCCGCTGCCCGATGGCATCGACGTGGAGCTGATCCCCGACACCGCCATATTGCCCCTGGGCCACGGCAAATAGCCCAAACGACTCGAGGAACAGCGGCTGTGCCCCGCGACGCCACCGAAACCCGAGCCCGACTCATCGCCGAAGCCGAGCGCCTGTTCGCCGAGCAAGGCATCTGGAAGGTGCGGGTTCAAGACATCGTGGCCGCCGCCGGGCAAAAGAACAGCTCGGCGCTCTCCTACCACTTCGGATCCCGTAGCGGGGTGCTCGACGCCATCTTGCGAGAGCACGGTGAGCCCATCGATCAAGACCGGGGTGAGGTGTGGGCTTCGTTGGATGACGACCATACTCCCGCTCTCATCGAGGCGCTGGTCCAACCTCTCACCCGCCGGTTGGCCACCGACAGCGGTCGGTGCTACCTGCGGATAGTGGCCCAGCTCAGCGCAGACTTCAGTCGCTGGGATTTCGATCCCACCCACGTGCCGGCAAACCTCAACGCCATCTTGAGGCTGTTGCGAGACCGCTCATCGGCGGCCGACAAAGCCCAGCGAGACGAGCGGGTTCTGGGCATGATCCAGCTGATGACCGCCTCGTTGGCCGAGCGGGCCCGCCGCATCGAAGCAGGCGACCCCTTGGCCACTCAAAACCACGTGTATGCCGCCAATCTGGTGGACATGTTGACCGGGATCATTGAGGCACCCTCTCGGAATACGGCCATGACGGCACCTCAACCTGCCTTGATGCATCGCCGACCGTCTCAATAGGCCATGCTTTGGGCATGAACCGATTTGAAGACAAGATCGCCATAGTCACTGGCGCGGCTTCCGGCATTGGACGGGCCACCGCCGACCGTCTGCGCTCAGAGGGTGGCACCGTGGTGGGTATCGACCGGGATCCGGTTGACGACGTCGACATGGCCATCCAACTGGACCTGCTAGACCTCGGCGCCATCGCTCCCACCGTCGCTCAGATAGTGGATGCCTACGGCCGCATTGACGTGCTATGCAATGTCGCCGGCATCGGCCATTTCGCCCGAGATGAAGATGAAACCCCCGAGGCTTGGAACCGGGTCATCGGCGTCAACCTCACCGGCACCTACTTCATGTCCCAAGCTTGCCTGCCCCATTTGCTCGAATCCCAAGGCAACATCGTCAACACCGCCTCCACGGCCGGCACCAACGCCCAAGCGTGGAGCTCAGCCTATTCAGCGTCCAAGGGCGGGGTGATCGCCCTCACCCAGACCATGGCCATCACCAACGGGCGGTCGGGGATCCGGGTCAACTGCATAGCTCCCGGCGGGGTCGAGACGCCGATCGGCGAGCAGTTCACCCCGCCGGAAGACGTGGATCTCACCCTCATGGCCGGCATGCTCCCCTACCACCGGCCCGCCCAACCGCCGGAACTGGCCTCCGCGTTCGCCTTCCTGGCCAGCGACGACGCCAGCTACTGCAATGGGATCGTGCTCAGAGTTGACGGGGGGACCATGGCATGAGCCACTCTGCTCCCCCCCTCGCCGGCGTCCGAGTGATCGAGAGCTCGCTTCTCGGCCCCGGCTTCTTGACCACGTTCCTGTCCGACATGGGTGCTGACGTCATCAAGGTCGAACCTCCCCAAGGCGACTACATCCGCCAGATGACCTGGCCCATTGTCAACGGCGTGTCGCTGTTGCACCTGCACACCCATCGGGGCAAGCGCAGCATCGTGCTCGATCTGCGCCAGCCCGAGGGCGTGGAGCTCTATCTGGATCTGGCCCGCAATGCCGACGCGGTGGTGGAGGCCATGAGGCCCGGCGCCCTGGAGCGACGGGGCCTGGGTTACGAGCAGCTCAAGGAAGTCAACCCCCGGATAGTGTTCGCCACCATCAGCGGCTACGGGATGACCGGCCCGTACAAGGACATGCCCAGCCACGGCATCGCCTACGACACCTGGGCCGGCCTGATCCCCCCCGCCTATGACGACGACGGCTTCTGCCGCATTCCGGAGATGCCCAATATTGGCATCAACATCGCCCCCCTCATCGGTGCCCTCGCGGTGTGTGCCGGGATCATTCGGGCTCGGGACACCGGCGAGGGCTGTCGGCTCGAGCTGGCTCAGTCCGACGCGGCCGCCTACATGGACTGGTACCGCATCGAAACCTGGAAGGCCTACGAGCGGCCCGAAGACGAGGTCACCGGCAACCCGTCCGACGACTATGAGCGTCGGGCCCCGGGGTTGGCCGGCATGTGGGAGGGCGTTCGCTATCAGATGTATGAGTCCTCCGACGGTCACGTGCTGTTCATGGCTTCTGAACAGGCGTTTTGGAAGAACTTCTGCGAGGCGTTGGACCGCATGGACCTGTTCGACCGCTGGCCGGGATCAAAGTACGCCGACCACGCTCGGGGAAACCTCGAGATGCAGCGGGAGTTGCGGGACATCTTCCGCACCAAGACCAGCGCCGAATGGCTGGAGTTCGGCGACCGGGTGAACACGCCCATCGCCCCGGTGAACAACGCCAAGAACGTGGTGGACGACCCCCAGTTCCAAGACCGCCTGCCGTTGTTCACCACCGAGCAGGTGGGTTGTGAGCAGCTCCCCCTTCCAGTCAAGTTCTTCGACGAAGAACTCCCCGTCCCCACCCACGCCCCCACGGTCGGACAACAGACCGATGAGGTGCTCAGCGAGGTGTTGGGATTGGACAACGACCGACTCGCCGCGTTGCGGGACCAAGGCATTCTTGGATGACCGAGCCCAGCTCGGCCGATGCAGTTGCCGCTGACCACCTCGACGAAGCCGTAGAGCTGGCCCGAGAAGCCGGGCGGCTAACGCTTAGGTGGTTCTCCGACCATGAGCTGTCGGTGCTGCGCAAGGACGACGGGTCACCGGTAACCGAAGCCGACAAGGCCGCAGAGGCCTTCCTCCGAGAGGCTTTGGCCAAGAGGTTTCCCGACGATGCGGTGATCGGAGAGGAATACCCCGAAGAGCAGGGCACATCGGGGCGAACCTGGGTGATCGACCCTATCGACGGCACCCGCAGCTTCGTCCGCGGTGTGCCCCTGTACACCACTTTGCTCGCCTTGATCGACCAGCACGGCCCGGCCATCGGAGTGGCGGCCGTGCCCGGCCTGGACGAAGCGGTATGGGCCGGTCGAGGCTTGGGTTGCCACCACAACGGCCGCCGCTGCCAAGTGAGCACCCAAACCGAGCTAAGCCGGTCGTACTTGAGCACATCTGGAACTGAATGGTGGCCCGAAGGCGCCTTCGATCGAGTCAGGCGAACCCACGACCGAGAGAGCCAAACAGGTCCCCGAGTGCGCACCTGGGGCGACGGCTACGGCTACGTGCTGGTCGCTACCGGCCGCGTCGACGCCATGATCGATCCCGGCCTCAACCTCTGGGACATCGCCCCCATGCTCGTCATAATCCCCGAGGCCGGCGGCCAAATCACCCAATGGAACGGCACCAGCACCCCATCTGCCGGCGACTGGCTGGCCACCAACGGACACTTCCACGAAGAACTCCGCGTTCTCCTCAACAACGGCTAGGCCCCGGCAAACTCCTCACAGACCACCCCTTGCCCTTCCAGCACTCCTAGAAACTCAGCCGCGTCCACAATCTCCGACAACCCCACCACGCCAGTTCCATCAACCTTTCTCGACCCGATCAACTCCAGAGCGCTCACCACCACCGACGAAGCCACAAACCCCGGCGCCCCTGAGGCCCCCAGAATCCGCCCCGCCCAAGCACCATCTTTCTGCCCTCGCACCTCCACGCGCACCGCACCCAGCTTCCCCTCCGGATGCGGGGGCCGCAGCATCGGCAACCAAGAGGAAAAGCGATCCCTCCGAGTGGCTGCCATGCGGGCTGTGATCCGATCCGCCCGGCTGAACTTCCGAACCAGCAGCATCGGATCGGGCAATGCGGCCCGATAGCAGTCCGCCGCGTCCACCGGGCTTGGAAACCAGCAGAGCTCCCGCCCCGAGCCGCCCGGCCGCTGCTTCCAACCACCCCGCCATTCCAACGCCAGAGAGCTCAAGGCCCGGTGATGCTGCCGGGCGCAATCCGGCCCCCCGGTGCCGAACTTGGCGACGTGAACCTCGGTAACCCGGTCGAGCTCCGCGGCCGCCCGAACGGCGAGCACATCGCTTAGCCCGGGGGCCATACCCACTCCGGCAACCACCAGCGAGCCCTGTTGTCGAACCGCTCCGTTCATGCCCAGCATCCGCCTCACATCAGACACCGAGTCAGAGGTGGCCAGCACCACCCGCCCCTGGTCGAGAAGTCGACGCGCCAGTCGGGCCTGAGTGCCTGACGCGGTAGCCAGAACCACCACATCGGCCGGATCATCCAAACTTCCCACGGTCACCGGAGGCCCATGTTTCTCGGCCAAGTGCCAGGCCCGATCAGCATTTCGGTCGATCACAGCCAGCCGACTGACTGGGGTCGAAGGCGAGCCAACCAAGCGATTCACCACCCCGGCGCCGACCACGCCCGCGCCAACTATCAAGATGTCCATACCAGTTATCCGACCGGCGGAATGAGGGTCACCATACGGCTCAGATAGAGCAGTTCAGAGTCAGCTGCTGCCGCTGATCTGGCGCCAGCCGCCCGACTGAGGCGCGACGCCCCCGGTTCCCCGAGCACGCAAAATGGCAGCGATGGCAGCCGCCCCTGCCAGAGCAACCAGCGCTCTTCGCAGAATCTTCACGACACCCATCCTAACGAACCCCCTCAACGGTGCAACCGGGGAAAGTCATCGACGTGGGGCTAGCTGGATTCGAACCAGCGACCTCACCCTTATCAGGGGTGCGCTCTAACCGACTGAGCTATAGCCCCAATGCCAAACCGAGTGGACAGCCTACTTACGGGGGTTCCACGCAGGCCAACGAAATCGGCGAGGCCGGGTCCGGGGCCGCTGACGAGCCGTCTCCTCCTCGATGACTGTGACCCTCATGCCCCCGGTCAGATCACTGATGAGGTTGAACAGCACACACAGCAAGACATTGAAGAACGTGCCCGCCACCACCAACACCAGCCCGCCTATGGCGAAGCCGCGGAATATCTGGCTGGCGTTGAATTTGAACTCTTGCAGGGCGAACAGCTCCTCGATGAACGACTCGGTGTCGTCCACGGTGCCTGATCCCACCGCAATGCTCCACAGCATCACTCCGGCCAGCATCACGATCACCCAGAGGCACATGTAGAAGATCAACGAGATCTTCAACACCGACCAGGGCTCGACGTGCCGGATCACCCGGCGCACCTTGCGGGCCTGCAATCGCACAGCCCTCCGGTACTCCCTCGGGGTCACCTTCACCGGCTGGCGCGCCACTGCCTGGCTGGGCAACGGTGCGGCAGAGGGGTCGCTCACCCGACCGGGGTCGATGGACACGCCCCGAAGTGTAAGGGATCGCTGGTGTCAATTAATTGGCACCACCACCCGATTGGTCGGAACTCTGCTCTGGCTGTCGCCAGTGAACCGTCGCGGCGCACGACCACCTCGGTTTCGAAGCCCTCTTGCACCATCGAAACCAGCGTCGCCCGGTTGGCCGCCGCGGTGGCTCGAGCAGCCTGGGGGTCGGCCGCCGCGGCCATTGCCACCGCATCGGCGATTGCTGTCGCCCGAGCCCGGCGAACCCCGTCAGCGCCGAGTTGGCCCAACAGCAGGATTGCCATCCCGATCACCGTCAGCACTCCAACGCCCAGCACCGAAATCGATCCCCTCTCGTCCATCGCACTTCTCCGCTGTCATGTCTGGGGGGAAGCTTCGGCGAGTAGGAGGCTACTCCTCGTCTTCGGTGGATAAGACCGGCGCTATGGCCGCCATGGTTTGATCCTCAGACAAGGTCATTATCCGCACGCCGGAGGCGTGAGTCCCCTGCACCGAGACCGACGAGACGGGCATTCGGATCGTCACCCCGTTGGAGGCCACTGCGAACACCTCGTCGTCGGGAGCAACCACCCGTGCCCCCACCACTGAGCCTCGCTCATCGGGCAGCTTCATGGCTATGACCCCTTGGCCACCTCGATGTTTGGACCGGAATTGGTCGAGAAGAACCCGCTTGCCGAAGCCCTGGTCGGTGGCCAAGAGCATCTCCCCCTCAGGCTGTACCGCAGTGGCGGCAACCACGATGTCATCGCCCAGCAGCTTCATCCCTCGCACGCCGGCTGCGGTTCGTCCCATTGATCGAACCTCCGATTCTGAGAACCTCATGAGCCGCCCCGACGCGCTCACCAAGCAGATGTCGTCGTTCCCGGTAGTGGGAAGCACCCGCACCAATTCATCGCCCTCACGCAAGTTGATGGCGATTAGCCCTTTGGTGCGGGTCTTGTCGTATTCCAAGAACCGAGTCCGCTTCACTACCCCCCGGCGAGTAACGAATAACAAGTACCGCATCGTCTCGTAGTCCCGAGTGTCGATCACCGCAGAAATGGTTTCCTCCGGTGCCAAGTGCAGCAGGTTCACAATGGCCATACCCCGAGCGGTGCGACTCGTCCGGGGCACTTCATGGGCTTTGATGCGGTACACCCGACCCGAACTGGTGAAGAACATCAGATAGGCATGGGCGGTGGTATGGATGAGCGAGACGATGTAGTCCCCGTCCTTCAGGTTGGCGCCGATAACGCCTTTGCCGCCTCTCCCCTGGGTCTTGAACTCGTCGGGCGCCACCGTTTTGACGTAGCCGGCTGAGCTCAAGCTGAACATCAGGTCTTCATCATCGATGAGGGCTTCAATATCGATCTCACCCTCGTCGGCCATGATGTGGGTTCGTCGCTCATTGGCAAAGGCCTCTCGAACTTCGAGCAGTTCTTCTGAGATAACAGCCCGCAGCTTGGCGTCGTCGGCCAATATGGCCTCCAAGTCGACAATCAACGCCCGTTTCTCGGCCAGCTCGTCGTTCAGCTCCTTCTGGCCGAGCTGAGTAAGCCGGCCCAACGGCATATCCAAGATGTGATTGGCCTGGATCTCGCTGAACTCGAAGTGCTCACCCATCAGTACTGTCCGGGCGGCGGCGCGGTTGTCCGAGGCCCGGATGGCGGCAATGATCTCGTCAATCATGTCCACCGCCCGTACGAGCCCTTCGAGGACGTGCTCCCGGCGGCGGGCCTCCTCCAAGCGGAACTCTGTCCGGCGTCGCACCACCTCTTGCTGGTGGCCGGCGTACGCGGCCAGGCAGTCGCGCAACGTCATGGTCCGGGGCACCCCGTCGGCCAGCGCCACCATGTTCACCGGGAAATTGGTCTGAAGCGGGGAGTACTTGTAGAGGTTGTTGAGCACAACCAGCGCAGGGGCGTCCCTCTTCAGCTCGAACACCAGCTTGGTCTGGCCTTTGGCCGATTCATTGTGGATTTGGCGAATGCCGTCGATCACCCGCCGATTCACCAGATCGGCCACTTTCTCCTCAATGATCTCAGCGCTGGTCTGATACGGGATTTCGGTGACCACAATCTGGACGTTGGAACCGCTCTCCACAATCTCTGCGGCGGCTCGCACCTTGATCGTCCCCTGTCCCGTGGCATAAGCGTCCCGAATGCCCTGGAAGCCCATGATGCGGCCCCGAGTGGGGAAATCAGGGCCTTTCACAAACGCCATCAGGTCCTCGTTGGTGGCCTCCGGGTTCTCCAGCAAGTGATTGACCGCGTCGATCACCTCGCCCAGGTTGTGAGGCGGGATGTTGGTGGCCATGCCGACCGCAATGCCCTGGCTGCCGTTGACCAGAAGGTTGGGGAACCGCGACGGCAGCACCTCTGGCTCTTGCTCGGTGGAATCGAAATTGTCGCTGAAATCGACGGTCTGCTCGTCGATGCCGTCGAGCAGCCTCATGGCCAACTCGTCAAGGCGGCATTCGGTGTACCTCATGGCCGCCGGCGGATCGTTGGGAGACCCGAAGTTCCCGTGGGGGTCGATCAG
This sequence comes from Acidimicrobiia bacterium, assembly GCA_022827725.1. Taxonomy (GTDB): domain Bacteria; phylum Actinomycetota; class Acidimicrobiia; order Acidimicrobiales; family Bin134; genus Poriferisocius. The sequence continues at coordinate 47,295 of JAJEIJ010000017.1, read as the reverse complement.
CGGGTGCCGCAGCGAGAATCCCTGGCCCAGGCGCACCAGGGCGTCGTAGATCGCCTGGTCTCCGTGGGGGTGGTACTTGCCCATGACATCGCCCACTACCCGAGCGCACTTCACATAGGGCCGATTGGGCCGGGTTCCCTGGTCGTACATGCCCCAGAGAATGCGGCGGTGGACCGGTTTGAGCCCGTCTCGCACATCGGGGAGCGCCCGGGCGGTGATGACCGACATGGCGTAGTCCAGAAACGACTGCTCCATCTCAGTCTGGATGTCGATGTCCTGAATTGAACTGACAGGCGCCCCTTCAGACTCTGGGGACGTATCAGGCTCGTCGGGCACAGGAGTCCTTTGCGCTCATATATCCAAGAAGCGGACGTCTTTGGCGTTGGTCTGGATGAACTGCTTGCGAGCCTGCACGTCCTCTCCCATAAGCCTGGAGAACACCCCGTCGGCTATCGCTGCCTGTTCCACCGAGACCCGCAGCAGGGTCCGTCGCTCCGGATCCATGGTGGTGGCCCACAGCTCCTCGGCGTCCATCTCGCCGAGGCCCTTGAGCCGCTGGAACTCTGCACTGTGCTTGGGGTTCTCGGCCAAGAAAGCCTCTTTGGCGTGGTCGTCTTTGAGGTAGATCTTCGACCGACCCACCTCCGTGGAATACAGCGGCGGCTGGGCAATGTAGACATGGCCTTCTTCCACCAGCTTGTGCATCTGTCGATAGAAGAATGTAAGCAGCAGCGTGCGAATGTGGCTGCCGTCCACATCGGCATCAGCCAGCAGGATCACCTTGCCGTAGCGGATTTTAGAATCACCCGGAGGATCGTCTTGGCTGGTCGCTCTGTTTCCGTTTCCGTTTTCGCTGCCCCCGTCGAACTCCGGGCCAAAGCCCGCGCCGATCGCCGCGACCAGTGCCTGGATTTCCGCATTGCGGAGCATCCGGTCGACTTGCACCCGCTCCACGTTCAGGATCTTCCCCCGGATCGGGAGAATGGCCATGGTCTTGGGGTCGCGGGCGTCCTTGGCCGAGCCACCGGCCGAATTGCCCTCCACGATGAACAGCTCGCACTCATCTCGATTGGTGGACGTGCAGTCCACTAGCTTGCCCGGAAGCCCCGCTCCGTCGAGAGCCGACTTGCGCCTGGTGGCATCCCGGGCCTGGCGCGCCGCCAAACGGGCCTTCTGGGCCTGGAGGCACTTAGTCACGATCTTGCGGGCGTCTGAGGGGTTCTCCTCCAGCCACTCGGCCAGCTTTTCGTTGGTGGCCCGCTCCACCAGCGAGCGCATCGACGCATTCCCCAGCTTTGCCTTGGTCTGGCCCTCGAACTGCGGCTCACGGAGCCTCACGCTCACGATCGCCGTGAGCCCCTCGCGGATGTCCTCGCCGGCCAGGTTGTCGTCCTTCTCCTTCAGATGCCCCTTGGCCCGGCAGTAGTCGTTGACCACTCTTGTGAGCCCCTTGCGGAAGCCCTCTTCATGCATGCCGCCCTCAACGGTGTTGATCCCGTTGGCAAAGGAGTGCAACCCGTCGGTGTTGTAGCCGGTGTTCCATTGAAAGGCCACCTCCACCTCGTCTCCGTCGTCTTGCTGAGAGAAGAAGCCGACGTCATCGAACAGCGCATCCTTGGAGCTGTTCACCTCGCGCACGAAGTCGCTGATGCCGTCCTGGTAGCAGTACACCGTCCAGTCGGCTCCACCCGTGCCGTCGGGACGCAGGTCGCGGAACTTGATCTCCAGGTTGCGGTTCAAAAACGCCATCATCTGGAGCCGTTCCAGCAGCCCCTGGGCCCTGAACCTCACGTCGTCGAAGATGCTCTCGTCGGGCCAGAAGCGAACCGTGGTCCCGGTGCGATCCTCGGGGCTGTCGCCGATGATCCGCAGTTTTTCCGTCATGTCCCCGCCGTTGGCAAATGACATGGCGTGGCGGTGGCCGTCTCGGTCGATCTCTACCTCTAGGCGGGTGGACAGAGCATTCACCACTGAGACGCCCACGCCGTGCAAGCCTCCGGACACCTTGTACCCGTTGCCACCGAACTTGCCCCCCGCGTGCAAGAGCGTCAGCACTACGGCGACTGCGCTCATATCCGGGTGTTGGGGGTGAGGATCAACCGGAATGCCGCGTCCGTTGTCTCGAACCTCGCAACCACCGTCAGCCAGAAGGGTCACCTCAATGCTCGTGCAGTACCCGGCCATTGCCTCGTCAACCGCGTTGTCCACTACTTCGTAGACCAAGTGGTGCAGCCCAGTCACCGACGTGGACCCGATGTACATGCCCGGACGCGTTCGGACGGCATCGAGGCCTTCCAAAACGGTTATGTCTTCAGCTCTGTAAGACTCAGAGATGTCAGTCACGAACTAGCTTTTCTGCCCTGCTAGACGGGCTATATGGGCGGGTAGGACGGTCGTTCTTGCGGGTTCGTTCGCCTCGCGATCAAACCAGCTGAATGCACTGCCTCCGATGGGGAAATTCTACCAGTTTTGAGTGTCCATTTGACTCACCGGAGAGCCTGTTGCCGGCCTTCTGCGCCAATCATCCAGGGCGGACTCTGACAGTCAGAGATGTGACCGCTTCTTCCTTCGCAATGGCGTTGATTCGACCGATGAGCTCAGTGCTGAAAAACCTCATTTCGGTGGCCCATGCAGGGTCATCCACGGCTACCACCAGCTCTCCGTCCACCAGTCGCACCGGCGACGAGTGGGCCGCCATCACCGAGCCGACCAGATCCTCCCACGCGGCAAAGACCATCTTCAGCACCTGGGACCGCGGCACCTTCAGCCGCGAGGCAACCTGATCGAGCGCCTCGCTCAGCCGTCTGGGTCCCGACCGATTGGGCAAGGGTTCCCACCCCATCGCCTCAGTCTGCCTCATTCCGTGGTCGCAAACGTCACGTCTCACGGATGACTTGGCCGCCCACTACTCGAAATCGAGCGTTGTACGTGAGATCAGACGGCAGTGTGCCGGCCGTGGTCAACAGCGTCTGTTCAGATTGCAGTGCTTCTAGAACACCCTTCGACCTCTCCGGGTCCAGTTCCGAGAACACGTCGTCCAACAACAGCAGGGGAAACTGACCAGCCGTTTCCGCCAACTCCCGGTGTACGGCCAACCGCAGCGCCAACGCCAGCGATCGCTGCTCGCCTTGGGAAGCGTGCGTGCGAGCCGGCTGGTCGGCAAGAGCCACCAACACGTCGTCCCGGTGAGGGCCCACTGTGGTTGCCCCTCGGCGGAGGTCTTCTCGTCGGACCCGGCCCAAGGCCTCGCTCAGCTCTCCGGGTGACCAAACTGACTCGTAAGTCAAGCTCACGGGTGTCGGCTTGACCGCAATGTCTTCATAGGCCGCAGCCATCTTGGGCTCGAGGTTTGCCAGCAGGCTCCTTCGGGCATCGGCCAGCCGCTCCCCCACATCGGCAAGTTTTTCGTCCCACACGTCCAGTGTCACCGCCACCTCTGAGCTGAGTTGGCCTCCTGATTGGCGCAGCAGGGCGTTCCGCTGGCGCAAGATGCTCTCCAAGTCCCCCCTAGCCGCATCGAGGCGAGGGTCGATCTGGCTCAGTGCATCGTCAATGAATCGGCGCCGCTCCCCAGGCCCGCCCTTGAGCAGCGCCAGATCGTCAGGCATGAAAACAGACACGGGAACAAGACCCAGCAGTTCTCGGCGACGCACCTTTTGGCGGTTGACCTGAAACTGAGAGCGACCGGTGGATCTGAGCGCGGCCTCAAGCAGAACTTCCCGCTGGTCGTCAACCATCTCCCCTCGCACCACCGCCTCGGTGATGTCTGCCCCAGTCCGGATCATCGAGTCTGCGGCTTTGACACGAAACGACGACATCGTGGCCAGGTAATAGACGGCCTCCAAAAGATTGGTCTTGCCCTCGCCGTTGAGTCCCACAAACAGGCTGGTTCCCGCAGGCAGCTCCAGATCGAGATGGGAATAGTTGCGAAAATCCGCTAGCCAGAGCCGTCGAAGGCGCACGCTCTGTCCAATTGACGCAAGCGGGGCTCAGCTGATGCGAACAGGCATGAGCAAATACAGGAACTGCTCGGTCTCGGGTGTGCGGATCACCGCCGGCTTCAAGGCATCCACAGTGTTCAGCACGATCTCCTCGCCTGGAGCCGCCTCTGCCCCGTCCAGCAGATACTCGGGATTGAAGGCCACTGTGAGGTCCTCCCCCTCGAAGACAGCGTCCAGCTGTTCGGTCGCCTCGCCCACGTCTTGGGTCGTTGCCGATAGCTCCAGTCCGGCTGATGACATATCCATTCGGATTGGAGTCGAGTCTTGGGCCATGAGACGGACCCTTCGCACCGCGTTGATGAAGCCCTCCCTGCTCACGGTGAGGCGGTTTGGCTGATGAGTCGGTATCAGCCCCTGGTAGCTGGGAAATTCCCCTTCAATCAGCCTGGTGGTCACCGTTATCGCCCCCAAGCCAAAGGAGGCCTCACGATCGTTGAATCGCACACTGACTTCCTCTACGTCGGGAAGCAGGCGGATCACCTCTTGAAGTGCTCTTGACGGCACCAGAACACTCTGATCAGACCCGAGAACCTCCAATCCGGGCAGATCACACAAAGCCAACCGATAGGAATCCGTTGTCACCAGTCGGAGACCCTCCTGCTCCGCCGACAACAACACGCCGGTCAACACCGGACGAGACTCATCCGCCGACGCCCCCTTCACAACTTGACGCAGAGCAGTCAGCAATCCCTCGGCTTCCAGTACCACCGGATCGCTCGCCAAAGCCTCCACCTGCGGGAAATCCTCTGCTCCCATCGTCTGCAACGAAAACTTGGAGCGAGCTGAATCAATATGAATGCCTTCCGTGTCCACCGTCACATTCACCGCTCCAGCATCCAAAGAGCGAACCACCTCACTGGCCAGCCGAGAAGTAACCACCGCGGTGCCGTCGCCGTCACCAGCCACCTCCAATCGGTTGGTAATCGTCAACTCCCTGTCAGTCGCAGTAAGGGTGAGCTCATCACCCTCCAAGGTCATATGAACCCCGGAAAGCACGAGATGGAACCCACCTCGGGTCCCGGCTGCTCTGCCCGTCACCATCAATGCATCTAGGAGGGTGTCCCGTTCACATCGGAATTTCACAGACTACTCGCTTTCTACCTGTCTTTGTATTAATAAATACTGCTAGCAGCAGTAGGTGGGTGGAAATGTGGAAAGATATCATTTCCCCTGCTCAGATAGGATTTACTTTTCCTTTTGTTTCCCCAGGCGAGTGGATTGCTCGCTGTGGATGCAGACTCCCTGTGGAGCATGCGGCTGCTGTCCCCAGCCGAGCATGGTCTTTCCCCAAGTTGCTCCACTTGCGTTCCCCATTGCTTGGGTTCAAGTATTCTTGATCTTTTGAATGAGTTCATTGATCTGGTTGAACGTCTCCGGCTGCTCGGCCATCTGCTTCGTGATCTTCTGCACCGCGTGAATGGCTGTGGTGTGGTCTCGACCTCCGAAGACGCGTGCAATGTCGGGGTAACTCAGTTCGGTCAACTCTCGAAATACGTACATTGAAACCTGTCGGGCCTTCACCAGCGGTCGCTGTCGCCGTGGGCCGACGATGTCTTCGACACTGAACGCGAAGAGATCAGCAGTCGCCTTCAAAATCACATCGGCTGTAACCGGCTGTGGTTCATGGCGTGTCGTGATGTCTCGAAGAATAAATTGAGCTAGTTCAAGGTCAAGATGCTTATCGTTGAAGCTGGCATATGCTGTAACTCGGGTTAGGGCTCCTTCTAGTTCCCGAATGTTATCCTTGATGTTGCTGGCAATGAATGTGAGAACGTCATCGATAATGGCGAAATTGGATTGCTCAGCTTTCTTTCGGAGAATTGCCAACCGAGTTTCAATATCGGGAGGCTGAATATCTGTAAGCAAGCCCATCTTGAATCGGCTTGTCATCCGGTCTTCAAGTGTTGCTATGGCATCTGGCGGTCGATCACTCGTTAGAACAATCTGCTTGTTCACTTCATGCAGAGAGTTGAATGTGTGAAAGAACTCTTCTTGAAGACCTTCTTTGCCTTCAAGGAACTGAATGTCGTCGACAAGAAGTACATCCACATCTCTGTAGATCTTTTTGAATTCACTTCGGGTGTTTGTTCGAATTGCATCAACAAATTGATTGAGAAAAGTTTCAGTGGAGACATAGACTATTCGCTTGATCGGATGACGTTGATCATCCACGTAGTGACTCTTGACATAGTGGCCGATGGCCTGGAGCAAATGCGTCTTGCCGAGGCCGGCATGACCATGAATGAAGAGCGGATTGTACGATTTACCAGGGGTTTCAGCCACCGAAAGGGCAGCTGCCAGGGAAAATCGATTGGATGGCCCTGTGACAAACTTGTCGAATACGTAGTTCGGATGAAGGGCAGTCGTTGTTCGACGTATTGGAGTAGAGCTTGCCATTTCTGGCATGGCCACAGGTGGAGAAGCAACGGAGACGTGGTCATCGTCATCGCTCGAACCTCGCTCCGTGCTGATCTTCAGTGTGATATGAGTGGCATTCGAACTAGCTAGCGCGTTTCTCAAGACTTCAAAGTACTCACCTTCGAGGCGGTCTTTGATGATGGTGCTTGGAACGGTTAATTCGAGAATGTCTTCCTCAAGAGAGGTTGCTTTTGCCGGATTGAATGTCGATTGCCAGACGGCATCAGGAACTTGCGCGCGAATGCTGCTTTCGAAGGAAGACCAGAGAAATGTTGCAGACACCATTTTGTTGGCAACTCCAAAAAAATGACATGCAGTATCCACAAATGTGCATAAGCTGTGGATAACTTGCGGTCCTATTGCTTTGCCCAACCAAGTTGGCACCGCCTCGACTGGAATTCAGGACTGTAGCACCTCTTATCTATTCGTGCATGGGCGTCTGGGTAGTTTTCGCAGGTCAGAGGCTTGTGTTGAAATAGTTGTCATTGTCGCTCAGGTGGCAATTGTGGTGATGTCCGCGGCATTGGTTGTCGTGGCCCTGGGCAAGGCCGTAGCGTAGGGAAGACGCCGGGAAACGGGAGGCGCTTGTAGGGCGGTCCCACGACGACGGCACCCCGGCCTTGGAGGAAGTTGTGAAGCGCACGTATCAGCCGAATGTGCAACGCCGAGCACGGCGCCACGGGTTTCGGCATCGGATGATGACAAGAAGTGGGCGGGCGATCATCAATGCTCGTCGGCGCCGCGGCCGCAAGAGGCTGTCGGCCTGATTGAGCGGCTCCGGGGACGCTCCGCGTTCGCGCGGCTCAGGGCTGATGGTGTTCGTGCTGACCATGGGTTGCTTTGGGTTCGGTTCCTGTCCGACCCCTCCCTCAACGCGGCCCGGGTGGCATACGCGCTGCCTCGTCAGGCGGGCCCTGCGGTGATTCGGAACAAGGTCCGCCGGCGCTTGCGGGAGATTGTCAGAGGCCTCGATCGGGAGAGCCCGAGTGGTTTGCCGACAGGCCTCTACCTCATCGGCACGAAGCGGGGCGCGGCAAAGTTTTCTTACGTTGACCTGCGGGTTTCGCTGGAGACATGTTTGGCCAAGTTGGAGCGAACGGGGCCATGAGTTCGGTAGACAGCCGGACTAGGCGCGTGGAGATGAGCATGGCGGCCCGAGCCATCAAAGGCCTGATCACGGGATATCAGCGGGCTACCGATCATCGTCCAAGCCCATGTCGGTACGTTCCGAGCTGCTCCTACTATGCGCTGGAAGCGGTGGAGGTGCATGGTGCGGCCTCGGGAGTTTGGCTGGGCCTGCGCCGCCTGCTGCGGTGTCGGCCTGGGGGGCCATCGGGATGGGATCCCGTGCCTGACGAAAACGGCCGACTGGCTCCAGATCCCACGCTTCAGCCAACTGATTCATGCGAGGCTTCTCGAGAATCCGGCATCGCGGCCAGAAAGGCGGTGACCCGTGTTTGACGCCTTGTTCGACGGTCTCGCCTGGCTGCTGGCGGTTTATTACACGCTGGGGGAGAGCTACGGCATCGCCATCATGCTGTTCACGCTCACGGTGATGTTGATTTTGACCCCGCTCACCTTCTACACCACGCGTTCGATGCTTCGAATGCAGACCCTCCAGCCGGAGGTCAAGAAGATCCAGGCGCAGTACCAAGGCGACCGCCAGCGGATGAACGAAGAGATGATGCGCCTCTACCAGGCCAACAACGTGAATCCTCTGGGCAGTTGCCTCCCCATACTCGCTCAGCTTCCAGTATTCTTCGTGCTTTTCCGCCTAATCCGGGGATTGACACGAAGGATCAGTGATTTAGGGTCTTACTTTGGCTGGCGAGCTACGCCACGCAATGACCGCGTTGCCGATCCTCCTGATTTTGCCGAGCGGACCTTCAACCCGGAGTACTTGGCCGCTGATTCGGATTTGCGGGTCGCACTTGAAAGCTCCACAGAAATGAACTTCCTGGGCACGGACCTGTCGGTCAGCCTCCTGGATGCATTCCGAGACTCCTTTTCCACCGCGCTGCCCTTCTTGTTGCTGATCGTGCTGATCGGTGTGACCAGCTATGTCCAGCAGCGCCAGATCGCCGGCCGTCGCGACCCTGATACGCCGATCAACCCCCAGCAGCAGATGATCATGAAGCTCATGCCCTGGTTCTTGCCGATCATCTCCATCGGGTTCCCGGCCGGTCTGAACTTGTACTTTGTGAGTTCGAACATCGTGCGTGTCGGGCAGCAAGCAGTGATTACCCGTCGCATCTACAAACCGCATCAGGAGCGTCAGGCCCTTGTCGAAAGCACCGAGGACGATGGGGAGGAAGAGCCTCCGGAGCCCGTGGAGCCCGAACCTCGACCAATGACCCGCTCTCGCACGCCAGTGGCGGATCATGGCAGTCGGCGGCCCACATCGAGGACTCCGCCGAAGAGGCGCCCAGACAGTCGCCGCACCACACCCACGTCCGCTGGTCAGCGGACACCGCCTCGGGTGGCAAAAGAGGCGGAGAGCAAGGACGCCAAAGCAAAGGACGCTAAGGGATCAGGGACAAAGTCCAGTAGCAAGAAGTCGTCAGACACAGGACCACAGCAGCGCCACACGAGCCGAACCACCCAGAAGGGTCAACAGTCACATCCCACGGATCGTCGGCGCCAGCGGAAAAAGAGGAGAAAGTAGCCATGGAGTGGCTCGAAGTCACCGGCAAGACCATTGCCCAAGCGGAGGAAGCAGCTCTGGATCGGTTGGGAGTGGACCGCAGCGAAGCCGAGTTCTCCGTTGTCGATGAGCCCAAGTCTGCACTCTTGGGATTTCGAAAGACGGAGGCTCGGATCAGAGCGCGAGTTCGCCCCGTGCTGCCGCGCGAGAAAAGGAATCGAAACCGCCGCCCGTCCAATAATAGAGACCGGGGTCGAAATGGTGGTCGCCGGCCATCCCAGAACAGAGATCGGGCCCAGAACAGAGATAGAGGGGGGAATCGGAACCGCAATCCTGAGCGGGGTAATTTGAGGCAAGACAGGAATCGGGCCAATCAAGGAGACAACAGCCGGGGCGGTCAAGGCCAGAAACGGGATCCCCGAGCGTCGGCTGGCGATCAAGCCTCACGCCAGGAGCAGAGGAAGTCTCAGAATTCTAATAAGAACAACAGGAGGGCTCGAGAGAGCCGTCCAAACAATGTCCAAGAGGGGAAAAAAGTGAGAGAGAGCAAACCAATGGAAGATGCGATGAGCTTGGAAGAGCAGAGCACCCTGGTAGTGGAGTTTCTCGACGGGCTGTTGGATGCCTTCGAGCTAGACGCCGAGGTGTCCGCGGAGCGGGTAGACGATGAGACCATGGAAATGCGGGTGGAGAACATCCAGGGCGTGGGCTTGCTCATCGGACCCAAAGGAAACACACTGCGAGCGGTTGAGGATTTGTCTCGCATGTTGGTGCAGAGGAAGTCGGACGGGAATTGCGAAGGGCGAATCCGAGTTGACATCGGTGGATACCGGGAGCGTCGGCGGGCGGCCCTGGAGTCCTTCTGTGAGAAAATTGCCTCGGAAGTCAGTGACACCGGCGCTGAGCGTCCTCTCGAGCCAATGAACGCGGCTGACCGCAAGGTAGTCCACGACGTTGTCGCCGAGATCGACGGCGTCAGCACCGTGTCCGAAGGCCAGGAGCCTCGCCGCTGGGTCGTGATCATTCCTGACTGACTTGACCTGATAGACGTGGACCGTGCTGATCGGGCGAAGCTGGCCGATGTACTCGGCCAAGCTCAGGGGCGGGGCTGGGTTGGCGGCCGGGACGTCGACCAGCACATTGAGCACTCCTTGAGGTTTGCCTCAGTAGTTGCCGCAATCCCATTTGCAGCCGTCGACTTGGGGAGCGGCGGGGGCCTGCCGGCTTTGGTGTTGGCCGCGGTCTGGCCTCAATCGAAGTGGACGCTGGTGGAGTCCTCGCTGCCCAGAGCCGCTTTCCTGGAACTGCACTGCGCCCGTCTCGGCTGGTCGGAGCGAGTCGATGTCCTCCATGTGGCCGCTGAGCACCTCGGTGAAGACGAGCAATACCGCGGTCGCGCCGATCTGGTAACCGCCCGCAGCTTCGGCCCACCATCGTCGGTAGTCGAAGCCGCTGCTCCCCTGCTCCGCTCCGGTGGCGAGCTCATAGTCAGCGCCGCCCCCAACCCCACCCCCTGGCCCTCCCACATGCTGGCCAAACAGGGCATGGCCCCCGACCGCCTGACCCAATCCCCCCCAAGATTCCACCGCTCCACAAGAACAAGCTAAAGACGTCGGAAAGTGCCCCCACATGTTCCACGTGGAACATGTGTCAACATAGAGTAATAGGTCCCCCACGTGGAACATTGACGAGGGGGTGCTTGATACAAGGTTGAGGGTGAGGGAGAATCCCCCAAGTGTCTATTGGCGAAATACACCAAACTCGGACATGGCGTGTGATCGCGGTTGCCAATCAAAAGGGCGGCGTTGGAAAAACCACGACCACCGTCAACCTCTCTGCGTGCCTTGCTGACAATGGCCACCGCGTGCTGGTGGTCGACCTGGACCCTCAGGCCAATGCCACCACCGGCCTGGGCATCGACCCGTTCTCCGGCGGGGTGTCCACTTACGACGTGTTGTTGCAAAACGGGACCCTGAGGGAGAGCATTGTTGCCACTCAGGTAGAGAACCTCTGGGTGGCGCCGTCCACTTTGGATCTTGCTGGGGCGGAGATAGAGCTTGTGCCGGCGTTCAACCGAGAGCGGAGACTGGATTCTGCCCTGTCTACCGTGTACGGCGAATTCGACTTCGTTTTCATCGACTGCCCTCCATCGTTGGGCCTGCTCACCGTCAACGCCCTGGCTGCTGCTCGTGAAGTAATGGTTCCGATCCAGTGCGAGTACTACGCCCTGGAAGGCCTTGGCCAGCTGATGCGGAATATCGAATTGGTTCGCAACAGCCTCAACAGTGATCTGGACATTTCTCTCATCGTGCTCGTGATGTACGACGGTCGCACCAAGCTGTCGGCCCAAGTGGCCTCGGAGATTCGGAGCTACTTTGGCGACAAAGTCTGCCATCAGATGATCCCCCGGAATATCCGCTTGGCAGAAGCGCCGTCATACGGGGCTCCGGTAACCGTCACTCATCCACGGTCACGAGGAGCGCTGGCCTACCGTGAACTAGCCAAGGAGGTAGCTGATGGCTCGCTCGCCAGGGTTGGGTAGGGGACTCAGTGCCCTCATTTCCGACTCCTCATCGACGTCCGATGGGATGCGCTCAGCTTCGTTCTTGGAGCTCCCCCTTGATGCCATCTCGGTGAATCCGTACCAGCCGCGGGACAAGTTCGACCAGGCGGCATTGAATGTACTCACAGAGTCGATCCGAGAAGTTGGCGTGCTCCAGCCGGTGTTGGTCCGTCCCAGTGAAGACGGAAAATACGAGCTGATCGCCGGCGAGCGCCGTTGCCGGGCCGCCCGACAGGCGGGACTTGATCGGATTCCCGCGGTTGTCCGCACCGCGGAAAACGCCGATGCCCTCGAGCAAGCCCTGCTGGAGAACCTGCACCGCGAAGACCTGAACGCCATTGAGGAGGCGGCGGCGTGCCAGCAGTTGATAGAGGAGTTTGGATTCACCCAGGAGACCGTGGCGAAACGGCTCGGTCGGAGCCGATCGGCAGTGGCGAACACGGTGCGTCTCTTGCATCTCCCCGACGAGGTCAAAACCATGGTGGTCAACGGCTCACTGTCAGCCGGCCATGCCCGGGCCCTGCTCGGCGTCTCCAACGAGAAGCGCTTGATCAAGCTGGCCAAGAAAGCAGTGGCAGACGGCCTGACCGTGCGAATGGTCGAACAAGAGGCCCGGGGCGTTGCTCCGCCGGTCAAAAAGCCCAAGCAGCTTTCACAGGGACAGAGCGGCGCTGATAGGGGAGCGGCGGTACTAGAACTGGAGAGCCTGCTGAGCGATCACCTCAGCACCAAGGTGGATGTGACGCTCGGCAAGGGTCAGGGAAAACTGGTGATCAAGTTTGCTGACTTGGATGATCTGGAGCGGATTTACCGGGTAATGCTCCACGCTTAGTCAAGCGGGTTGGGTGGCCCAGCGGGCGAGGCTGCCTTCTATGGAGCGGGCTAGGGGGGAGAGACGGGCTTGCACGAGGCCGGTGGGGCCGATACGGCATTGAACTGCGGTCATGCGGGTGTGGCGCAGCACGGGCAACCGCATGCCCCTCACTTCAGCCCCGTCAATGCCCAAGGCCGCGGGGAGCCGTTGTCCCAGAATGCTTGCCAACCGGTGGCCACCAGGGGAGACAAATCCCTCGGTGGCAAAGTAGGCCACTCGGCACTCCGCCTCTTCTGAGGGGAGCAATCCCAGATACACATCCACGGTCAAGCGATTGGCCTCGTCGGCTCGCTCGGCCTCCGGCCAGTCGCAGACCTCGCTCACGGTGGCCCCTGATCGACGCAAACCGGTGGCCAATTCTCCGGCCACCGTAGCCATGGTGGTTGTGGATGCGATCATGATGTGCTGCTCGGTCAGCCGTCGAGGCGCCCCTTGGAGCTTGGCCCGCTCTCGAACCGCGGCCACCGTGGCCGGCGTCACTCTGGCTGACATGCGCTGGAGCGAGCCGGTTGTCTCCTCCCCGCACACCGCATCGACGATCAGACCGCTGTTGACCTGGAATTCTGTGACCGCGCCAGCAGTATTGGGGCCGAAAATGCCGTCTACCCGCCCGGCGTCAAAGCCCAACGAGCCCAGGCGGAGCTGCAACTCGGCCACATCGTCCCCCCGTAGCATCGGCTGGCTCAAGTACAGGTTTCGATCACCCAGCGACCAGTTGGCCTCTTGCAATGCGTTCCAGGTATGCGGACCGCAGATCCCGTCCACGGTCAGTCCCCGACTGGCTTGGAAATCGGCAACGGCTGCCGCAGTGGAGGCGTCGAAACTCCCGTTTGCTGCCAGCGCGAGGGCGAACCCGGCCGTTGCCAGCTGCTGCTGCAAGAGAACGACGTCTTCGCTCTCGTCTCCTCGTTTCAAGGTGGGGAGTTGGGTATCGGCCAAAACTGGTGCTCCTGCTACAACCCCCCGCAGCTTATGAGCGAAAATTAGAAGGCGACTTCGCCGATCTCCTGAAGCAGCTGCTGCTTGCCCTTGGCGCCCACGATCCGCTTGGCCGGCTCACCGTCTTTGAACACGATCAGCGTGGGAATGCTCATCACCTGGTATCGAAGCGCCACGTCTTGGGCGTCGTCCACGTTGAGCTTGGCCACGTTGATCACGCCGGCCTTCTCAACCGCGATCTCATCGAGGATCGGGGCGATCATCTTGCACGGGCCGCACCACTCGGCCCAGAAATCGACAACAACCGGCAGCTCCGCGCTGCCGATGACCTCATCAAAGGTCTCATTGGTGAGCGTGGTGATGCTCTCGGCCATCTTCGGGGATCCCTTCGGTTGCAGCGTTCGAGGAATGGTCAGCCTATCAGCGGATTTCGGGGTTAGCCGTGTCCGGCGGACTCCAGCCACCGCTCAGCGTCGATAGCGGCCATGCAACCCGAGCCGGCAGCGGTTACTGCCTGGCGGTAGAAGTCGTCTTGCACATCGCCGCAGGCGAAAACGCCTTCGATCTCGGTGCGGCTGGAGTCGGGCTTGGTCACCAGATACCCGTTCTCCTTGCGCTTCAGCTGCCCTTCGAACAGGTCGGTGTTGGGCCGGTGGCCGATGGCGATGAACAGTCCGGTCACATCCAGCACTGAGGCTTCGCCGGTGACGGTGTTCTGCACCTCGATGCCGGCGAGCTTGTCTTGGCCGTGGATGTCAGTTATCACATTGTTCCACAAGAACTCGATGCGATCATTGGCAAACGCCCGATCCTGCATGATCTTGGAGGCCCGTAGCTCGTCTCTTCGGTGTATTACCGTTACTTTTGAGGCAAATCGGGTCAAAAAGGTGGCCTCCTCCATGGCGGAGTCACCCCCGCCCACCACGGCGATGTGTTGGTCTCGGAAGAAGAACCCGTCGCAGGTGGCACAAGTGGAAAGGCCGTGGCCGATGAGCCGCTCTTCGGCTTCCAGGCCCAGCATGAGCGACTGGGCGCCGGTGGACACGATCACCGCCCACGCCCGGTAGGTGGGCTCAGGAGCAGTTGGATCGCCCACCCACACGCCGTGGGGCGGTCCCGACAGATCCACCTTCGTGACCTTGTCGGTGAGCATCTCCGCGCCAAATCGCTGAGCCTGCTCTCGGAACTTGATCATCAGCTCCGGGCCCATCACCCCGTCGGGGAAGCCGGGGTAGTTCTCCACGTCGGTGGTGAGCATCAACTGGCCGCCGGGCTGGTCGCTGGTGGACGAGGGCTCGCCTTCGATCACCAGCGGAGCGAGGTTGGCCCGAGCCGAGTAGATGGCTGCGGTGAGCCCCGCCGGGCCTGAGCCGACGATGATCACATTGCGGATGTCCTGATCAGTGGCGGTCATGAGGCTCGCCTCGACCAGGCAAGAGCACCGAGTGATACGAACAGCAAACCGAGGATGCCGTGAGCGGCCCAAGCCCGCCCGGTGGCTACCTCTAACCCGCGTACCGCCGCGATGATGCCCAGCACCAGCACGATGACCAGGGGAAACACGCCGAAAATGAGATAGGCCAACAGGCGGCTGATGTTGATAATCGGCCCGGTGGTCACATCGCGGACCTTGTCCACCGCGTTCACCACGGCATCGGCAGCCTGCTCGGGCCAGTCCTCAGACAGCCCCAGCATGGAAGCAGTGGTTGCTTCGTCTTTCGGCTCAGAGGCTTCAGCCATAGGACTTCAGACTACCGCCGAGGTGTGACAGATCAGATGTTGGGGGAGAGGGGGCAAGGGCTATTCGAGCCAGTTGAGGAAGGTGGGGGAATTGAGCAGTTCGCAATCGGTGGGCGGGGATGTCTCCGTCAATTGCAGATCGTCGCCGTCGAGATACACCGACACCTGCACTTCCACTTCATCTACTACTGCGTCGAATCGGCTCAGCAATTCGATGCCCTCGTCCGGGAACAGCGGACAGCCCATGAGGTCGATTGCGGTGGACTCGTCGAGCCTGCTAGTGCCCTGGGCGTCTACGAGGTCTTCGGTCAGCAGCATCATGTAGTCGACGAGATCAGACGCGGTCTCGAATACCAGGAGCTCCTCTCCTGATGTCGGCACGATGTCGGCCGCTTCATCGGCCATGGCCACCTCTCCGTCGTCTGGCTCATCGGCGGGAGCTTCCAGTGGTTCCTCTTCTGCGTAGTCCCCGTCGTCCATAGGGGCTTCTTCGAGTTCGATGGCCATTTCGCCTTCCATCATCCCCTCGGCAGGGGCTTCTGTAGCGAAGACATCATCAGCGTCGTCAGAATCAAAACTCGCAGCCGATTCTTCGGCAGCTTCCATGCTCTCGGGTTCGGCGGCAGCAGCGGGCAGTGGCATGTCCTCGGTGTCCGCCGGTGCATCGGCTTGCACCACGGGGGCGGATGCCATGTCATCGTCGGCGAATTCGTCTCCTTGCCGCTCAAAGATGGTCACACCCACCAATGCGATCGCCGCAACCACCGCGGCCGCGGCCAGGATCACTCTGGCCTGAGGGGGGATGGCCCGCAACCGGCGCCGGGCAGTCTCCATCGACACCACCGGGGCCCGGTGATCCAGTGCTCGAGCAATCATCTGGTCTCGCACCTCGTCGGAAGGCACCTCCACCGGGGCTCCCACCAGATTTCTGACCGCCCGGAGCTCTTCCACCAGCTCTTGCAGCCGGGGATCGCTCTCCACCAGGGTGGCCTCTTCCGCTGTGGCCTCCCCGTCCAGATAGGCGGAGGCCAGCTCGTCCAGTTGCTCTGGGGTCAGGTCGCCGCGTTCGTCGCTCATGGTCTCTCCCCAGTGTGACGTTGGCCGGGGCCGTCTGGGTTCCCGCGCAGCACTTCCGCCAGACGTCGGCGCCCCCGGGAGATGCGGGACCTCACTGTCCCGGGGGCGATGTTCAGCTCTTCGGCGATCTGCTCATAGCTCAAGCCCACCTGATCGCACAGCACCACCGGCACCCGGAATTCCTCGGGAAGCTGGGCCAAGGCGGCCTCGATGTCCAGGCGATCGCCCACCGTGTCGGCTACCGGCCGCTCGGCCGCCGGCAAGGGCTGCTCTTCCACGGGGGACGGCACTGGGCGTCGGCCCCGCCGTCGCAGCTCGTCCAAACAGGCGTTGGTCACCACCCGGTGCATCCAGGTGGTGAACTTCGACCGACCGTCGAAGCGGTCGATGCGCCGCACCAAGGTGATGAGCGCTTCCTGGGTGGCATCGAGGGCGTCGGCCTCGTTGCCGGCCAGCCGCCGGCAAATGGCGTAGATCTTGTTGTAGTGCTGGCGCAGCAGGGCATCGAGGGCGTCTTGGTCGCCTTTCTGGGCCTTCTTCACCAGCTCCGTGTCATCCGCCGCGCCTCTGATTCCCCGAGGGTACCCACCCGCCGCCCCCGGCAGGTTGCACTGTGCCTCTGGCTCGCCGGGAACTAATCCGCCCCGCCCTTCGTCTCAGTTGGCAACGCTCGAAGAGGGAGAAAACCCATGCACGACGCAAACCGCACTTCAACCCGGCCGAAGCGCCGCACCCTTAGCTTCATGCTTCTGGCGTTGTTCAGTGCCTTGTTCCTGCTCTTGGGTGCTTGCAACAACGGCGACGACGACATGGCAGAAGCTTCCGCTCCTGCCGATTTCGATGCCCCGGCGGCCGATACCGATGACTCCGGGGAGAGACTGGCCCGCCCGGAACCAGATGAAGAAGCAGACATGGAAGATGCTCCGATGGTGGTGGAAGGCATGCCAGCTGAGGACGAGAGCGGCCTAGCCGCTCCCACCGCGCTCACCCCCGCCGATCTGGGCCGCGACATCATCTACACCGCCGAGATCTCAGTGCAGGCCGACGACGTGACCGCGGCCAGCCGGGAGGCGGTGGCCATCGTGCAGGGCCTGGGCGGCATCGTGTTCTCCCAAACCACCCGCACCGAGCCCCTGCCCCGCACCGCCATCACCTTCAAGGTGCTGCCCGACAACTTCTCCACCGCCCTTGAGCGGCTGGCCGGCGTGGGCAAGCTGGTGGACCAGTCCATCAGCTCCGACGATGTGACCGAGATCATCGTCGATCTGAGGAGCCGCATCATCACCGCTGAGGCCAGCGTGGAGCGACTGCGGAACTTCCTCCAACAGGCCACCGATCTCGAAGATGTGGCCGAGCTGGAGCGAGAGCTGCTCGACCGCGAGACCACCCTGGAGCGGTTGCGGGGCCAGCTCCGCACCCTGCAAACCCAGGTCGATCTGGCCACCATTACGCTCACCATCACCCAGTCGCCCACGGTGCTGCCCGACACCGGGATCTTGGTCACCGCCTGGGTGTCCGAAGACGCCGACGACCCCTGCCTGGGCGTGCAGAACATCACCGTGGAGCCTGACGCAAAGGTCTACCTCTGTCTGGAGGTGGAGAACACCGGCACCTCGGCCCTCACCGACGTGGAGGTGAGCACCCGCAACCTGCGCCTCAACCTGGACAACTTCCAAACCATCCAGGGCCGCTTCAACCGCATCGAGGCCAACGAGCTCATGGCCGCAGTGCTAACCCTCCCTATCGAAGAAGGCCGCCTGGCCGGCCGAGTGGCCACCAGGGGCCTGCCCATCGAGCTGGAGGTGACCGCCACCCCCGTCGACTTCGACGGCACCGCGCTCGACGAGGTGTGGGGCGAGTCGGTGGTGTGGGTGCAGGTGGACACCGACGATGCCCTACCCGGCTTCGGCGACTCAGTGTCCGACGGCGCCAGCGGCGTGGTGGCCGTGTTCAGCGTGATCCTGATCGTGGTCGGCGTGCTGCTGCCTTTCCTACCCATCATCGCAGTGATCGGCGCCCTGATCTGGTGGATCCGCCGCCGCAGGCAGAAGAAGGAGGAGCAGGCCTCCGTCGACTAGCTGAACACCATGCGGCCCGACATGAGCTGCTCGTACAGTTCCAACAGATCGGCACTGATCAAGTCGTCAGCCTCAGGCTGGTCGCTCTCCCGCCGGAGCAAGCCCACCAGTTCGGTCATGATCTGGCGCACCTCGGTGGGGTTCTCGGCTGCGGCCATCAACCGCCAGCGGTAGCACTCCTCGCAAACGCCCACCAATTGGAGACTGGTCATTACCGCTTGTCGAGCGCCTTGGAAATCGCCGACATCAATGCACCTTTTGGCCAGATCATGAGCCGTGTTGTCCACCAAGCAGTCGATTCGGGTCCGAAGACCGAAGTCGGCCCATCGGTACATGTCGCCTACGCCCCCGGTGAAGGGGGTCCCCCGAACCAGTTCGAGAGCGGTTTGAAGCCGTTCTCGGCCACGTTCCCCATTATCGGTGCGGGCGGCGGAGACGAGGGCTTCGAACCTGCCAACATCAGTTCCCACCTCTGTTCGCAGCTGATAAATCCCCTCTGGGCTCACTCTCGGCAAGTAGGGCTCGCCGTCATCATTGACGCCCAGTGCTTTTCGGGCCCGACTCACCGTATTGGCCAGGGTTGACTCAGAAGGAGGATCGTCTGGTGGCCAAATCTGGGTCCTTAACTGATCTCGGTCAGCTCCCTCAGGGTGGAAGGCCAGGTAGGTCACCAGATCCAGCGCTCGGCGGGAGGTAAACGGTTGCGCAGCCCCGAGAACGTCCACAGATCCCATCACCCGAACTTCAATGTCAACAATCATTGGATCCGGAGAGGAGGGCTTGTTGTTGGGCTTGGCTACTGTCAACACCACGCCCTCGGTGTCCTTTGCCGAGGAGGCCAATTCGGCAAAGGCGGTGACGTCAGAATCAGGCAGGCCGTGAGCTTCTAGCCGAAGGCCGATTGGCTGCAACAGCAGGCCATCCTCATCGAATTGGGCTACCCAAGGTGCTCCTTCGAGTCCGTGAGCAACAACGCATACCGATGAACCACATAAATCAAGAAGGCCAAGTGTTTCTTGACGGTGGGGAACCAAGGTCACCAGGGGGTGCCAATAGTCACCGCTGCTTCCGAATCTGCTGCTGAGAGGAAGCGGATGATTTCCAAACAAGGCTTGGTTCTGACGCTGTTGATGCCTGATTCGCTCGATGGCTGAGGCCACATCCGGTACGTATTCGACCCGCTCGAACACGGCCAGCTCTTGACCGAAGCCCACACAGATGACCGTGAGGTCATCGGCCAAATGACTACTGGCCAGTTGGGTGGCTATAGCGGCGCACAAATCGACGATCGCTCTTGAATCTCCTTTCAGGCTCACCGCCACTAGATGTTCAAGGTTCAACAAACATTCCTTGCCATCACTCTTGCCAAAGGTGGCCAGGGTGGGGAGCGGTGCCGGTACACCGTCGGCTTCAGCGAGAAGCGGTTCCAGCACTACGTCCTTCGAATAAGTCCAAGTCTTGCTATCCGTGCTGGTGTGGAATCCGGGGGGCGCGGCGGAAGGAGAGTTGAGGTGGATCGAAACACTATCCGCATCCAGGGTTACCCCGATGATCTCGGGCGGCGGATCGGCGGCCAGCCGGGAAGACATGACCCGTAAGGCGGCATCCAAGAAGAGAGCGCGGTTGGGATCGGATGCGGCTTGCAACTGCTGATCTAGTTGAACCGCCTTCTGAGAAGGTGGAAGGGGCATTCGACCGTTCGGCAGTCGGCGGCGCTGAGTCCTGCGGAGCCGGGCCAGCACCCAGCCAAGGCTGCTAGCGAACACTCCCAGACCCGCGAGTGTGAATATCACCTGTTTGCTGGAAGCAGATTGTCCATCGGGTCTGCTCGGTGGGACGTTGGTGGTCACGGTCGCCCTGGCAGTGGTGTAAGCAATGGCCCGAGCAGGGAGGTCGGCCGGGTCCGCTGATGGCTGGCCTACCGGTACGTAATGATCGGCTGGCTGGGGTGGTGGTTGGGTTGCCACAGTGGAGTGGTCAGCTGGTTCGGGCGGTGATTGGACAGAAAGTTCAACGATGGTTGGCTCAGGATCATGGCCTGGGATTTGAAGCTGCCATCCGGGCAAGATCACGTTGGGGTCTTGGATGATGTTCTGGTTGGACTCGTAGATGTCAACCCATCTGTCGGGGTCGTCGAGATGTTGGTCCGCCAGGTTCCACAGCGTGTCTCCGCTCTGCACCGTGATCAGCAAATCGTCGGACTCAACGAAAGGCTTGCTAAGTAGTTGCGTGTCATCTGAGGCGCTGTACTCACCTGAAGCGGGAGGGCGGGCGTCAGTGGGCAGGACAAGCTCCCACCCTGGTTGTAGTCGGGTTGGATCGGTAAGCGAGCCACCATCTGCTTGCGCCTGTCCATGATTGAGCACGAACACCTCAGTCCATCTGTCTGGATCGCCCAAGTACTGTTCAGCCACCATTTGTAGGCTGTCGCGTCGTTCCACGGTGTGAACAAATGGCTCCGCGTCGAAGGGCTCAATGCTGTAGGGGTTGTCACTGCTGTGAGCGATCGGGGCATCACTTTGCGCATCGAGGGAGTCAACGTCTAACTCGATTGTTGTCGGGGCAAGGAGGTCCTGGTTGGCGGCTATGGCGGCTCCGGGATTCTGAACTGAGAATGCAACGAACAGAGCTGTTCCCATAAGGCGAGCGGATAAGCGCTGCATAAACGAGGGCACCAGAACAACTCGAGGGGCAACTCGACCACGAAAGTGAGCCCAGACCTCGACTCCTAGTCCGGCCAGCAGTTGAAGCCACAGAACCCACACGACGACTGAGATCGACTTCAAGATCAGGGATGCGGGAATGGCACCTGTCTTTATGGCGGCCAATGCGTCTGAACCCGAAGGCAATCCTCTGGGCAATGGCCAACCCACTCCGGCGATGAGAAGTATCGGAATCCCCAGCAGCAGGCCGGCCAGCAAGGCGGCAGAGCCCAAGCCGCGCACAAGCTCCTGACGGAATTCTCTATTCAGATTCATAGGTCATCTCCTGTCTGTACGCCTCGGACCGCTCGGGCGGTGGCTGAGCTGGCCACTTGGCGTGAATCAAGGCCAAGCATTGAGAGGATCAGAAGAGGCTGGGTCAACCAGACGGTTGTCGAAACCGTGTCGCCCTGGACCGAAAGCGACCACTTCTTGTGCTGGCCGAGGTATTCGGCGGCGGCGACTTGAGCCAGCGTCGGGTCAACGGACACGTTCCCAGGCTCTTGGTAAATCGACTCACTTGAGATTGCCTGGGCACCAGCTCTCGCTGCTTCTAGGGCTAATCCTGAAGCGGTTCGCTTGGCGTTCAGAATCTGGGCGCCGTCGTACGCCAGACCGCCGAGCATGACCAGCGCGGCAGCTAAGACAACGAAGAACACGCTGACCTGGCCTCTTTGACGACATCCCGACGTCCCAGCCCAGGTCTGGCTTTGACAACGTCTCCACCGTTGGAAAGAACCAGGCCACCATTGAGAAGTACGCCAGTACACAACTACGAGACTCCGCTTCGATAGTGGTCCACCACAGAGGTGAACTCAGCGACAACCGTGCGGCTGCCGGGGATTTTGAGCAGAGTCAGGTCAGATAATCGCACCGCGCAAGAAACCTGGATATGAACCTTGCCGCCTGGTCCAAGATTCATCTCCCGGACACGAACTTGGGGTCCCCTGTGGCAGCCGATATCCAACTGGTTCAGGGTGGACTCTGCCGTTGTGACTGCTGCCATCTGAGCTGCTGATGGCGACTGGGATTGTGTTGCTGCCCGGGCCGCATTGCGGGCCGCGGTTGTCAACTTGCTTTCGACCACACCGACTCGACCGGCAGCCACGACGAAGAGCAAGAGCATGGCCATTAACGGGGTGAGAACCGTCAGCCCGACCACGCTGCTGCCTCGCTCCTGGCTATTGCCGAGCCGGTTACACCGCCGGCGACAGGGATTCATCTTTGATTCACGGGAATGAAGACTTCGCGCGAGCCTGCGGCAGTAGAAGAGATTGTTGGCCTGTATCCAGGGATCAGCGACTTCACCGTGGCCTCTACGGTCACCGAGAGCTGCGAACGGCTGGTATGAGAAGAGATGTGGACGTTCGACAATAGGTCTTCGGCATACGTTCCGATGGTGGACTGAGCAGCGGCTCGGGCCACATCCTCGTTCCCCGATGACCCCTGGCCGGCTTGGGCGCCGTCTTGGGCAGCTGCGTCGACTATGGCTTGGGCGTGGGAGACCAGGGCTGCTTGAACAATCAGAAGAATTATGAGCATGGCAATGGGAATAGCGAGGACTGCGGTTGTCACCTCGCCACGCTCGCCCTCGGTTCTTTGGTTGGCCTCGCCCTGCTTGATCAGCTGATCTTGCTGGTCTGGTCGGAGATAAAGGTGGTGATGACCACTCCAGCGGCAACGGCTGCGGCTACCAAGACCGCGATGATGATCACTGTCGAGGTCACGTCTCCGCGCTCGCTTTGCCACGCCCGGTGGACTCGTTGTTGGAGTCCTGACAGCGCTGCGGCGACAAATTGACAGAACTTGATGGACAATCTCAATGTCATCTCCGGTGAGGTCTTGATTGGGGCGGTTCAAGCCGCCGATAAGCTGGCACTTTGGAGTCATGTCGTGCTGGAGCATTCACGTGCTCAGAATCGCGACAATTGCCGGGTAGCCGATGAGTCCCAGGAATGCCGAGAACATCAGAACAACCGGGAGCGACATGCGCTCGGTGGTCTGCTGGGCTTCAGTCTCAGCCTCGTTCAGAGCCCGCTCTCGCAAGCCTCGGGCTTTGACATGCAAGGACGATCGCACCCGAGATCCGGAAGTGCCGGCCAACATCAGCCATGCGGCCAGTTCCTCGAGTTCCGTTGAGCCAAGTTCTTGAGCCAGCTTCTTGAGAGCAGTCCATGGTGGCTCGTTGGCCAACTGGGCTTGCCTCAGCGCCCTGTCAATTTCGATAAACCCCCAGGCCGAACCCTGAGCCGCCGATTCGGCCAACGCCCGTTCCATACCCGAGCCTCCTGACAGGTGGAGGCCCATCAAATCCAAGAACGTGCTGATCTGGTCGCTTAGCTCGCGACGTCGAGACCGGGCTCTATCCCGCAGCGACAAGTCTGGGACCAGAAAGAGCAGTCCTCCGGCCAAAATGGATGCCAGTACAACCACCGCAGGAGAGATCCACACTCGAGCCAGCCAGGCGACTATCCAAATGCCCACCGGCAACCCCGCGCCCAGCACCAGCATTCCCAGCTTGGCCACTGCGAGCTCTTCCAGGCTTTGGCCGGCAGCCCTCAGATCGCGGTCGATTCGGCAGCCCCGAAACACCAAGGGGCCGAACGATCGTGCGGCGGTCCGTCCTAGTCGGTCGCGTCGGGTTCTTGATTGGTAGACATCATCGGTTCGCTGGCCAAGCTCGCTCAGACGGGCCTGCAATGGCTCGCGGGGAGGAAACAGCCCCCAACAGGCAATGGCGAGACCGACTCCGATCATGGTGCCCAGCACCATTCCGATGGTCATTCTGAGTGTCCCTTGACCACGCTCAGGGTCGGAGGAGTTCGGTGAACCTCGAGAGTCCGGGGCGGGGTGTTGAACCGGCTCATCTGTACGAGGGCGAATTCCGATCCGAGGAAAAGCCCACCGATCCCGGCGAGAGCAATCTGCCCCGACAGAGTGTCGAAGGGCGCCAAATACGACCTGTTGAAGATCACCATGGCAATCGAGAACGCCGCGACGACCACGGCAATGAAGCGAGCGGAGGTGAATTGCCGAGCTCGAGACGCCTCAATCCTCAGTCGCATCGACACTTCTTGGCGAGTGTTCTCGGCCAGATCGCCCAACATTTCCTGCAATGACCCCACTTGGTTGGCTGCTGCCAATCCGAGTGTGACCGCAACGGTGTCAGCCACTGCGTGGTTGACCTCATCGGCAAATTTGGCCAGGGCATCACATAGAGGCTCCCGCTCAGCCCGGGCGGCGAGTTGCTTGACCTGGGACCGCACGACGGCTGGAGCGGCTTCTGCTGTGGCCTTCAATGTCTCGGTTACCCCGGACGCTGCACTGCAGGTGTCCCGGACCATCTCCACCCAAGTAGCCAAGGCCGCCATTCGGTTGACTTCTTGGTCGCGGATCGCTTTGGCCTTCAAGAGGGTCGGCGACACGAAACCAGCGATGCCTACAGTCAGGCCGGCAACAAGCCACCCGGTCAGCGCAAATGCCGCTAAGGAACCGGCAAGAGCAATGGCCGAGCGGAACACGATTGACGTGGGTGCCCACTGGAACTCTCCAAAGAGCTTCCAGTCACGTACTTTTGGTGGGGCAAGGAAGCCGCGCCAGCCCAGTGCGGTGACGAAAATCCCGCAGCCCACTGCTGCTCCGATCAGTGCTCCAATCAGAGAGGACATTGTTGGTCCTCTGGTGCCGATTCCCGCCCTGGAGGGGAACAGTCGAAGCCGATATCGGCCAAACGCTGTTGCGTGGTCGGTCGTAAAGGGAAACGTGGTCGGGCCGGGCACGACCCGTTGGATGCAAACACCTCTGCGCTGTTGACTTCTCCCAGTGAGGTGCCGGTGACTTCCCGCACCGATCCCACTTGACGTTGGCCGTTCTTTCCCCTGCTGATATGGACAACGAAGTCGATGCTCTCCGCGATCATGCGGTTGGTGGCCTCTACCGGGATGCGTTCCGTGGATCGCAAGGCGTAGGTGGCAATCTTGCTAAACGCTGCCTGAGAAGAGTTGGCGTGGATGGTGCACATTGAGCCGTCGTTTCCGGTGGACAGCGCCGAAAGCATGTCCACCACCTCGGGCCCTCGCACCTCGCCGACAATCAACCGGTCGGGAGACATGGCCAGCGCGTTGCGCACCAACTGCTGCATGGTGATCTCACCGGTTCCCTCAATGTTGGCTGTTCGGGTTTCCAGCTCGATCACGTCGCGATGCCGGTCTGGGTCTGCGGCCAGGCACAACTCCAGTCGGTCTTCAATGGTGATCAGCCGCTCATCGGGGTCGCAGGCGTTGAGAAGTGCGCGCAGGAGCGTCGTCTTTCCCGCGTTGGTCCCACCGCACACGATGATGCTCATCCGGGCTCTCACTGCGGCGTACAAGAAATCCCAGAGCGTCTTGTCCACTGTTCCCAGTTCGCACAAGTCGGCCAAGGTGACCTGCTCGTGGCGGTGGCGTCGAATTGACACCGCGGGGCGTTCCGAGACCGCCATCACTGCATTCAAACGGGACCCGTCGGGCAGCCGTAGGTCCAGAAACGGGTTGGCGATGTCGAACCGCCGTTCATTGCGTCCGAGCCGAGCAGCCGCCTTGCGTATCAGCGCAACCAATTCGTCGTCCGACTCGGCAATGGCCTCGGCTCGACGTTTGACGCCACCGGCATATTGAACCCAAACCGTGTCGCATCCGTTCACACTTATGTTTTCGACCGACTCATCGACCAACAACCGTTCGATAGGCCCGAGGCCGAACAACGTGGCCAGCACTTCGTCGGCAATGCGCGATTCATCGGCTTCGCCAATCGGGGTGAGAAACGCCCTCGCCCGATCGGCGGCGATCATGTCAAGGGCTTCATGTATGAAGTGTCCTGCCAGAGCCTTTTGTTCGTGCCGGTCGCCGAGCTGGTCTGTCTCCGTCTGGTCGAGTCTTTGAGTGACCAAGGCAAGCACGCGTTCAACGTGGGGACAGGCCACTACGCCGCCTCGCGACCGGCCGGCGCAGCCTGCACGCGGAACTGGATTCGATGGACGAGCTCGGTCAGGGTGCGCCACATCAGCAGCCGGCGATGGCGCTGATGGGGAGGTAACCCCCTTCCCAGAGCTTGGGTGATTCTTCGTTCGTAGGCCATCACGCCGAGGAGGTCGAGTTGACAGGCCTTTGCCATCTCTGTTGGCGAATAGGGGCGGTCGCCAACGCATACCAGTGTGGTGGGAATGTCGTGGGAGATGGTCCTGCGGGCCTGGTGGACGAGGGGCACGAGCTGATCGAAGCAAGGTCGAGTCACAAGCACCAGCAGATCGCAGTGTTCAATGAGTTCGGCAGCGGGGGAGTGAGGTCGTATTCGGCCAACGTCAACGACCGCGTCGATGTCGTCAAGGCGGCCAAAGCCATCTGTCAATCGTTTCGCCAGTGAAGCGAGAACCAACGTTGTGGTTTCTCCACACCCTGGAGCAACGAGGGTGGGCAATTGGCCAGCCAGCAACTGGCAGCCGGCTTGAAGCCGAGCCATGGTCAGCTCATGTCGGGCTGTTCCTGATAACTCCACTAAAGACGGTACGGAGGACAGTCCAAAACGCGCCGCCAAGACTCCGCCATCTCCATCCGCTTCAACCAAAACCGCTCGTCGTCCGGTGGTCCATTCCCATGACAGTCCGAGTCCAACCGACAAGCTGGTGGCACCGGGACTGGCCTTTGCACTGCCCACTGCGATGATGCTCATGGACCTGTCCCAGCCACTACCTGGCGAGACCTCGTCAGCCTGCCAGCCACTTGAGAGACTTCTTGGGAGTCATCTCGTTGCTCTCCCCGAGCGGCTTCTTGGGAGTCATCTCGTTGCTCTCCCCGAGATGCTTCTTGGGACTTGTTGGGCAAGAGGATCAGGCGCAGCTCGTTGGACGCAGCTGCCTTGCTGATGACCACTGCGTCGTCAGCGGAGGCCAGTAACGAGAGAAAAAGCGCTTGTCGGCCTGATTCCCGGATTTCACTCACTTCGGCGACCGTGGCTTGGATGGCCGCATCCAGAGTGTCCGGCGATGCAGTCCGATTCACGCGGTCAATTCGATCCACGGCATTCGGCTGGTTGGAATGGCTCGTTATCACTACCCCAACTGGTTGCCCTGGGCTGAGATGGGCAATCGGATATTCGCCTGGCTGGAGCACAGCGCCGACGACGGCTGCTCCTCGGTCAATCAGCGAGTTCGTTGACAACATGCCCGGATGGAAAATCGTCCCCTCGGGAATAGAGGTTCGGACGGTCCGGCCCACCACGAACTCCAAATCGGCCATCGGCACAAATCCCGCTCCTTGGCCGCTGGCGACTTCCACGGCTCGGAGGTCTTCGATCTCAACAGTCGAGCCAGAGGAGATGTCACGGGCAGCCACCGCCACCGCAGTGCGGCTGCTTAGTGACGATGCCCACAGGGCGAAGATGATCGCCGCAGTGAGAGTGACGATCAGCCCGAGGGCCACCCAGGGGAGCTGTCGTCGGCGATCCTCGCTTGCCATCCGCATGGGTTGTGTCCGGAAGGTCGGGGAGGGAGCCGTCTAGTCGCTCCGATGTGGCCAATCTGCCACATCCTGCCTGCTGAAGCAAGATGCATTTCAGATATTTTTATGAATTGCTGTTTGGCTGGTATTGGCAGATGTGGGGGAGCTGGCGGTAGCGCTCGCCGACGTCGAGGCCGTAGCCCACCACGAAGTCGGGTGGGATCTCGAAGCCCACGTAGCGCAGGTCGAGGTCTTCGTACTGGCGGCCCTTGCGGACGAGTAGGGCGCACACTTCCAGGCTGGCCGGGTTGCGGGCGGCCAGGTTCTTGCGGAGGTAGTTGAGGGTCAAGCCGCTGTCGATGATGTCTTCCACCAAGATCACGTCGCGCCCGGCCAGGTCGAGGTCGAGGTCTTTGACAATCCTCACCACGCCGCTGGTGCGGGTGGAGCTGCCGTACGACGACACCGCCATGAAGTCGAACTCCACGGGGAGGTCGATGGCCCGGGCCAGATCGGCCATGAACATGAAGGCGCCTTTGAGCACGCCCACAAGCAGGGGCGCCCGGCCCTGGTAGTCGGCGGTGATGCGGGAACCGAGGTCGGCGATGCAGTTTGTCAGCTCGTCGTTGGAGATCAGGATCGGGCCGGGGTCGCCGTTGCCGGTGGTCGCCTCGGTGGACACGAGGGCCAACCTAGTGGTGCTTATCTTTGGAGGCCGAGCCGTTGGGAAGATCGGGTAACCCGCCAGCCTCCGCCAATTTCGGTGGATCGAATCTCGTTTCGGACCACGGCCATGACCCGTTCAATGGCAGCGGCGTCGGGCGGATGCTCGGCGCTGGTTTCCCGCTGGATCCACCGCCGCAGCGCCATCTGGGCCAGGGGCTCGGGGGCCTCGGCCATCGCCTTGGCGTTGGTGGGGTCGATGGCGGCGGCCAGCTCATCGAGCAAGTCGCGGATGCCGCCCATCAAGCCTGCGCCCCGGGCGATGATCGGAACCACGTCGCGATCGGCGATGTCGCAAAGCAGTGGCAGCAGCTCGTGGCGGACTCGGTTGCGGCGGTGGGCGGGGTCGAGGTTGGACGGGTCTTGCACCGGCTCCAATCCGAGGGAGCTGCACAGTGCTTGGGTCTCGTGGCGGCGCAGGGCCAGCAGCGGGCGGCGGGCCGGGTCGATGCCGGCCAAACCGTCCAGGCCCGCTCCCCGCATGAGGTTCAACAGCACCGTCTCGGCTTGGTCATCCGCGGTGTGGCCGGTGAGCACCCCTTCGGGCAGCACCCGATAGCGGGCTTCTCTCGCTCGGGCTTCCAGGTTGGGGCCGGGTTCGCATTGGGCGGAGCGGGCCTCGAAGGCCGCCCCCCAGCGGTTTGCCGCCTGAGCCACCACCTCGGCCTCACCCGCTGAGCCGGGCCGCAGGCCGTGGTCCACGTGCCAGGCGGTCACCTTGCAGCCTGCTTCTGAGGCCAGCACCAAGAGCGCCAGCGAATCCGGCCCGCCCGACACCGCGCAGTCCACCGCGGTGCCCGGGGAGGGGCCAGCAGAGGGGAAGGTGCAGCGGGCCAGCAGTTCGGGAATCATCAGACCGGCTGCGCCGCGGTGGCCGACGCGCTCAGCTGGCGAGGGCAGGGGTGCCGTTGAGGCGGTCGATCCATTGCTGCGGGTTGCGGATCTCGGTCATGGTGGGGAGGCGTTCGGAACACTCCCACGCCCGGTTTAAGAGCTCGGGGCCGCCCCGGGCCTCCACCGTCTCGATGAACGCCTCGCCGGCGGCGTACTGGTTCAGCTTGGCCTCGATGCCGATGATGCGCTGCACCAGCTTGGACACTCCTTTGGCTGAGTTGCGGCGTTGGCGCAGTACCCGGGCAAAGCGGGTGGCGTCGGGAATGTGGTCGGCCCCGGCCCGGTCCATGGTCACATCGCCGTGGCCCTCCAACAGGCTCATCATGCCGCCGATGCGGTCCAACACCACCTTCTGCTCGGTGGTGGCCAGAAGGGCGGGGAGGCCCCCGTCGGCCAGCAGGTCCTCACCCCGCCGACGGGCGTCCATCACCTGTTTGGCCACCTGCTTGAAGTGCTCTAGGTCGGGCTCGGCGGCATCGAGGGCCTCCTGCACCAGACTCAGGAAGTAAGGCCGCAGCCACTCGATGCCGGTGAACTGGGCCCGGTGGGTGGTTTCGTGCAGGGCCAGCCACAGCCGGAACTGGCGGGGGTCGAATCCGTGCTTGTGCTCGAGGGCCATCACGTTGGGGCCCACGTAATAGACCATGTCTTGGTCTTCGGGCCGGTCGTCCTCGATGATGAGCAGGTCGTACTGGCCCAGCACCCGGGTAGACATCCAGCCCAGCACCGCCCCCATCTCAGTGCCGCTCACTCGCTGGGCCACCGGGGCGAACCACGAGGCCGACACCCGCTCGGCCATCTTGTCAGTCACCGGGCGCAGCAGGCGCTGGAAGGAGGCCACGTTGGCGTCAATCCATCCGGCTCGAGTGGTCACACGGGCTCGGGCCGCGCCGCACATCGACTTGAGCCCGGTCTCGGCTGCCACCATCTCCTCGGCTTGGGAGGTGAACTCGGCGAGTTCGGGGGCGAGGCTGCGGTAGTGGTAGGAGTCGAGGAACGGCTCGTGGCCGCCGACCTTCTTGGCTACTCGCTCAGCCAGCCGCCAGTCGACGGGATCGGCTTCTGCAACCACCGGGGATTACTCGGATTCGCCGGCGCTCTGAGCTCTGGTTTCCCGCTGGTGCCGACTGTTGTAGCGGGGGGCCACCACCTTGGTGAAGTAGCCGACGATGGTGGCGATTACCAAGGGAACTGTCCCGATAACCAGCAGCAGGGCGATCCACCAGTGCCACACCACGGCGGCGATCAAATCCATGCGCTCACCCTACGCCACTTGCTCCCAGTAGCTCCACGCCAAGACGGGAGCGATTCCATGACCCAGCCATTCAGAAATCTTGGATATCCAGGTCGTCGAGCACCACGCGCTGGAGGGTCTCGGTGATGCGAATTTGCAGGGAGGCGGGGGCCGACTCCCGACAGGCCTGGCCCATGGCCAGCTTGAAGCGCACCTCCACATCGAGGATCTGAACACAGGGGGCACAGCTGGCCAGCTCTAGGCGCACTTGGTTGATGCTCTCCAACGTGGGTTGGCCGTCCAAGGCCCGAGCGATGAGCTGGCGCGAGAAATCACACTGGTTGGGTACCCCCAAGCAATGCTGTTCGCTGCTCATAGCGGTGCCTCCGAAAATCAGATGCCGGCCGGAGCCGGCGCCCGGTCGGGGTCGGGTGGATCCACCCAGCCCCTCGTTTGTCCGAACTCTAACAACCGCTTCTGAAGCGTTTTTCTTCCCCGATGCAGCCTGCTCATCACTGTGCCTATGGGCACGTCCAGGATTTCGGCGATCTCCTTGTAGGCGAAACCCTCCACATCGGCCAAAAGCACCGCAATCCGATACTCCTCGGGCAGCGATTCCAGGGCGTCCACGATCTCCGACTCGGTGATGGTCTCCATCAGCACTTCCTCGGCGCTGGCCCCCAGCTTGGCCTTGGTGTCGCCCCCCAGCCGCTGGTGCAGGTACAGGTCCTCCACCCCGGCCAGGTCTACCGACTTCGGCTTGCGCTGCTTGCTCCGGTAGGAATTGATGAACGCATTGGTGAGGATGCGGAACAGCCAGGCCCGCAGGTTGGTGCCCTCCTGGAAGTTGCCGAAGCCCCGGTAGGCCCGCAAGTAGGTCTCCTGCACCAGGTCTTCGGCGTCGGCCGTGTTTCGGGTCATTCGCCGGGCTGCCGAATAGAGCTGGTCCATGTAGACCATGGCCTGCTCGGCGAACTTGGCTTGGTCAGCCATCTGGAAGCAGCTTACTGCTGGGATCGGCGATTGTGATCGCGACTGAGATGAACAAAGGGTGAATATAAGGCGCTATTTCGAACCCGGTCCGCCCACTTGCTCGCGCCACGGAACGTGCTTGTCCACCCGGGGCTCGGGGGGCAGTCCGAGCACCCGCTCGGCCATGTTGTTGCGGTGTACCTCGTCGGTGCCCCCGCCGATGGAGCCCCAGAACCGGTTCAGCGCCTCGTTGGCCCATACCCCGGTGTCGGCGTGGTTGCCGGCCACCCCGTATCCCCCCAGCATCCCCACGCCGAGGTTGCCCCGGTCCCGGCGGCTTTCCGACCAGTACACCTTCAGGGTCGAGCCGTCGAAGCTCGGCTGACGGCCCTGGCGCACGTCTTCTTGCAACCGCCTGCCCATCCAATCCAACAGTTTCTCTTTGGTATAGGCCTGGGCCAGTTCCTGGCGAACCATCGGGTCTTGGGCCGTGCCCCACCGCCGGGCCAGGGCGATCAGGTTGGCCGCACTGTCGGCCCGGTCCATGCCGCCGCCGATCATGGTGGACTCGTTGGCCAGCACCAGCCGGGCTACCGCCCAGCCGCTGTTCACCTCGCCAACCACGTTTTCGGCCGGGACCCGTACGTCGCTCAAGAACACCTCGTTGAAGTGGGACGACCCGTTGATGGTGCGTATGGGACGGGGGTCCACGCCGGGGGTGGCCATATCCAGCAGGAAGAACGTGATCCCCTTGTGCTTGGGGGCGTCGGAATCGGTGCGGGCCAGCAGGATTCCCCAGTCCGACAGGTGGGCCGACGAGTTCCACACCTTCTGCCCGCTCACCACGAACTCGTCGCCGTCGCGTTCGGCCCTGGTTGCCAGGTTGGCCAGATCCGATCCGGCGCCGGGCTCGCTGAACAGCTGGCACCACACCACGTCGCCCCGAAGCATGGGCCTGAGGTGGTGGGCCTTCTGCTCGTCGGTGCCGAAATGGCCGATGGCCGGGCCGGCCAGGGCGATACCGGCGGCCAGAAAGCCGCTGGTGACATCGAATTGAGCGGCCTCCTGCTGGAAGATCTGCCGTTGCCACCGCTCCCCGCCCTGACCGCCGTGGTCGACGGGCCAGTCGATGGCCGCCCATCCGCTGTCGTAGAGCTCCCGCTGCCACGCTCGGCACCGGTCCATGTGGGCCTTTTCCGCGGCGACGTCGGGGTGGGTGGTCCGGGTGGACCAGCCATCGCCGTCCTCCTTCAGAGGGGCTCTAGCCGCCAGCCAGGCTCGCGCTTCAGCCCTGAAGGCAGCTTGGTCGGGAGTGTCCTCAGTGTGCTCGGCTTGGTTGCCCACACTGCGACGATACGGTATGGCGCCAAGGGAATCAGAGGAGTAGCCGGGTGGCCGACGAGAGTTACGGAGCCTACGAGGGCTATGAGGACAGCGAGCGCGTACGCCTCAATCAACTGGCCGAAGCCCGCGACCCCCGCACCCGCCGCGTCCTCGACCGCATCGGGCTGAGCTACGGCTGGAGGTGTTGGGAAGTGGGCGCCGGTGCGGGTTCGGTGTCAGCTTGGCTGGGTCGAAAGGTCGGGCCAGAGGGAGCGGTGTGGTCCACCGACTTGGATCTCCAGTTCCACCGGCCGGTGCTTCCAAACGTGGTGGTGGAGCAGCACGACGTGGCCAGAGACCCCGCGCCCCGGGCAGCCTTTGATCTCGTCCACACTCGCGCGGTGCTCCAGCATGTGCCAGAACGAGATCAAGTGATTGAAACACTGTGGGCGGCGGTGGCGCCGGGTGGCTGGCTGGTGGTGGAGGACGGCGCCTTTCAGGCGTTCAGCGAACAGCCCCTGCCCGAGCCCTACGCCACCGTCCACCGCGCCATGGCCACCGGGGCCACCGCTGAGTGGCGCGATCCCAACTTCGGAGTGCGCCTGCCGGGGCGGTTCCGCGATCTGGGCGCCGAACACATCGACATCACCGGAGAGGTCTGGGCCATGCGCTCTGGAGAGCCGGGCGGGGAGTGGTGGTTCCTCGCCATGGAGCGGGCCATTCCCCCCATTGTGCAGGCCGGCCTGGTAACCGCTGAGCAAGGCCAGACAGCCCTGGCTCAGGTTCGGGCTCCCGGATTTGTCATGATGA
Organism: Acidimicrobiia bacterium; assembly: GCA_022827725.1. Classification (GTDB taxonomy): domain Bacteria; phylum Actinomycetota; class Acidimicrobiia; order Acidimicrobiales; family Bin134; genus Poriferisocius. Next base: position 13,830 of record JAJEIJ010000017.1, on the reverse strand, counting down.
GTTCTCTGTCGATCGCGGTATGGGGCCGAAAGCCCGCCAAATAAGGAACTCAGGAGGCTGAGATGGAGAATCTGGAACTTTGGAATCCCTCGACATTCAAGAACGGTTTCCCCCACGACTACTTCCGCCACAAGCGCGACAACGATCCGGTGTTCTGGAGCGAGCACCCTCACTGGGACGGCTTCTGGAACGTCACCCGCCACGCCGATGTGCAGCGGGTGTCGCGCGACTCGGATTGCTTCAAGAGCCAACCCAACCCCTTTTTGGCCGGAGACGAGCCGCCCGCGGTTGACGACGGTTCCAACTCGCAGATGCTCATCAGCCTGGATCCGCCCGATCACACCAAGATGCGCAAGCTGGTCAACCGGGGGTTCACGCCCCGTCGGGTGCGCGATTTGGAGGAGAGGATCCAGTCGCAGGTCGACCGGTTGATCGATCAGGTGGCCGACAAGAGCAGCTGTGAGATGGTCAGCGAGATCGCAGTGGAGTTGCCCTTGCAGGTGATCGCCGACTTGGTGGGCGTGCCCGAGGAAGATCGCCACCAGATCTTCCACTGGACCGAGATCACGTTTGGCTTCGACGAGAAGTACACCACCGAGGAGATGATCGAGGCCGGAGCGCAGATGTTCGCCTACGCCGACCAGATGTGCGAGATTCGCAAGAAGGAGCCCCACGACGACCTCATCAGCGTGCTGATGGAGGCCGAGATCGACGGGGAGTCGCTCGACCAGATGCAGATCGACGTGTTCTTCATGCTCCTCCAAAACGCCGGCTCCGAGACCACCCGCAACCTCATCACCACCGGCACGCTGGAGCTCATCCGCAACCCCAACCAGATGCAGATCCTCAAAGACGACCCGTCGCTCATCCCCAACGCCGTAGAGGAGCTGTTGCGATTCACCACCCCGGTGATGCAGTTCGTGCGCCGACCCAGCTACGACACCGTGGTAGGAGATCAGGAGATCAAAGCTGGCGAGCCGGTGGTGATCTGGTACCCATCGGCCAACCGGGACGAGCGGGCTTTCGAGAGCCCCGACACGTTGGATGTGACTCGCGACGCCAGCCAGCACGTGGCTTTCGGTGCCGGCGGACCCCATTTCTGCCTGGGGGCGTCGCTGGCCCGCCTGGAGGCCACGATGATGTTCGAGGCCATCGTCGGCCGCTTTGAAGGCTTGGAGTTGGGGATAGATGATCCCCAGACCCTGCGCCGGCTGCACTCCACCCTGGTCGACGGATACGTCGAGTTGCCGCTGCGGTGGGATGGGGTCAAACCTGCCGCCTAGACGGGCTTTTGCCACCTATACGATAATTGTTAGGCTAACTTGACAGACTAGCGCAGTAACTCTAGAGTTCTGCGCTCATGAGCAAGAATTCCCGTATTGGGCTGGCTGGCGCGCTGCTCGCAATGGCCCTCCTAGCTGCCGCTTGCGGTGGCGACGGCGGCACCAAACTCGAAGGCGTTGCTGCCACCGTCTACGACGGCAAGTGCGCCGAAGACAATGGCTCGTCGGTCACCGTGTATTCCGGTCGCAGTGAGAACTTGATCAAGCCGGTGCTGGATGCCTTCGCCTGTGAAAGCGGCACGTCAGTCCGGGTTCGCTGGGGCTCGTCCACCGACTTGGCCCTTCTGATCGACACCGAGGGCGACCGAACCGACGCTGATGTGTTCATTTCCCGATCGCCAGGTCCGGTGGGATTCCTGGAATCAAAGGGTCTGCTCACCTCAATGGACAGCAGCGTGCTGGAACTGGTGCGCGAAGACCATCGTGGAGCCAACGGCACCTGGATCGGATTTTCCGGGCGCAAGCGGGTGCTGGTTCACAACGTCGAAATCGTGCCCCCCTCCCAGCTGCCGACCTCGGTATTCGACCTCACCGATCCGGAGTGGAGGGGTCGAGTGGCCATACCAGCCACCAACGGATCGTTTGTGGACTGGTTCACGGTGTTCCGCGACCAGTACGGCAACGATGTGGCCACCCAGTGGCTGAGCGACATGGTGGACAACGACGCCCGCTACTACCCCAACAACGTGGCCATCGTGGAGGCCGCCGCCCGAGGCGAGATCGACGTGGGCCTGGTGAACCACTACTACAACTACCGATTGGCGGCTGACGCCGAAGCGGCCGGACAGGAGCATCTAGCCGCCAACTTCGACCTCTCCGACGAGGACATCGGCTCGCTGCTCATCATCACCGCCGCCACCATGACCACCAATGTGTCCGACCGGGAAGCATCCCAGGATATGATTGCATACCTGCTCTCCCCATCGGCGCAGCGGTACTTCACCCGCAACACCTACGAATACCCGCTGGCCGGAGGCGTCGAGCCCAACCCGGTGCTGCCCCCGCTGACCGCCCTGTCCATCGGCTCCGTCGATTTCGACGCCCTCGGCGGCGGTTTCGAAACCACCGAAGAAATAATCCAAAGCAGCGGAATCCTCAGCCAATAACCCCCCTCTCCCTCTCTCTTCTTCTGGTAGCCCTCAACGGTTGGATGGTCCAACGGTAGGCGTGGTGGGGGGTGGCCCGGCTCAGGGCGCCCGCCGCCCGGACTCCATGGAGGACAGCGGGCTGGGCCGGGACAGGACCCGCCACCACGCCGGAGGATGGTAACGACATTCTCGCTGCGCTGTGGATCAAGCAACGCAGACCCTCTAACGTTTTGGCGTGGACGTCGACCCCCTAGATCTCATCTCCCCCAAGCGCTATGGCGCCAACGGACATCCCCATGAAGTGATGGCCTGGATGCGCCAGAACTCTCCAGTTCACTGGTGCGAACCCGACGGCTTCCAGAACTTCTGGGCCATTACCCGCCACGCCGACATCATCGAGGTTTCCACGCAGCCTGAGCTGTTCAGCAACGAGGCTGACAGCATCGCGGTGCGCAGCGACCAACAGGTCGCCGATTTGGAGAAGTACGGCAGCGTCATCGGCGAGATGCGGACGATCATCAGCATGGATCCGCCTGATCATCGGCTCTACCGCAAGGTGGCCAGCGGGTTCTTCACCCCTCGGGGCATCAGCCGGCTCGACGAGATTGTCCACAACAGCGCCAAGGCCCTGCTCGACAGCCTGGGTGACGAGGGGGAGTGCGATTTCGTAGATGTCATTGCTCAGCGCCATCCGCTGCGGGTGCTAGCCACCATCTTGGGCATCGACCCAGAAGACGAAGAGCGCCTGCTGGTACTGACTCAGCAGCTTCTGGCCGGCGACGACCCCGATTACCAGCGCGATGCCGACAGCCGCCATGAGGCCAGCCGGGAAATCGGCCTGGAGTTCTACGCCATGTTCGACCGCATCATCAAAGATCGCCGGACCAACCCCCAAGAGGACCTGGCCACGATGTTGGCCCATGCCCACCTCCCCACCGGAGAGTCTCTGGGCGAAATAGAAACGTTTGGCTACTACCTGATCGTGTTCACCGCCGGACACGACACCACTCGCAATGGACTGTCGGGAGCGCTAGAGGCGTTCTTGGCCAATCCCGACCAGCTTCAGCGGCTGAGGGAGAACCCGGAACTGGCCAAAGAAGCGGTAGAAGAAGTGATTCGGTGGTCTACCCCGGTCAACTACATGAAGCGCACCGCCATGGATGATGGCACCGTAGCCGGTCAGCCGGTGAAAAAAGGCGACTTCCTGGTGATGTTCTACGCCTCGGGCAATCGGGACGAGACGGTGTTCGACCGCCCCAACGACTTCGACATCGGCCGCCATCCCAACCGCCACCTGGGGTTCGGCTGGGCCGAGCACTACTGCCTCGGTGCCCATTTGGCCCGGGCCAGCACCCAGGCCCTTATAACCCAAATGGCCGAGCGGGTGATCGAGATCGAGCCTGCGGGGCCGATCGTTCGCACCGAATCCAACCTCGTTGTCGGGGCCAAGAAACTGCCGGTGCGCTACAAGCTCCGTCCCGCAGCCTGAACCCTTTTCCATACCTCGACCCCAACTGAAACCACCATGAGCACCAACGACCAAAGCCCTGTCCACTACGACGCCGTGGTTATCGGCGCCGGATTCGCCGGCATGTACATGCTCTACAAGCTCCGCCAGCTTGGGCTGACGGCCCGGGTATACGAACGCGGCGACGACGTGGGCGGCACCTGGTACTGGAACCGCTATCCCGGCGCCCGCTGCGACGTGGAGAGCCTGGAGTACTGCTACAGCTTCGACCCCGAACTGGAGCAGGAGTGGGAGTGGACCGAGCGCTATCCGGGCCAGCCTGAGATCCTCCGCTATGCCCAGCACGTGGCCGAGCGGTACGACCTGTACCGGGACATCCAGTTCAACACCATGGTCACCAAGGCCGCCTTCGACGACGACACCGGCCAATGGCAGGTGAGCAGCGCGCCCGCCGTCAACCACATCGACCACAACCACGCTCCCAACGACGACGACACCGACCACGTCACTGCTCAATACCTCATCACCGCGGTGGGTTGTCTTTCGTCATCAAACGTTCCCGACATCGCCGGCGTCGACACATTCCAGGGCGAGGTGTGCCACACCGGCCGCTACCCCAAAGAGGGCATCGACTTCGCCGGCAAGCGGGTCGGGATCATCGGCACCGGCTCGTCGGGCATCCAGGCCATTCCGGTGATCGCTGAGGCCGCCGACCACCTCACCGTGTTCCAGCGCACCCCGCAGTACGCCATCCCGGCGCGCAATCATCCCCTCGACCCGGCGGAGCAAGCAGAGGTCAAGGCCGACTACCACCGGCTCCGGGAGCAGAACAAGACCCAGCAGGGCGCACTTGGGGCCCGTTTCGACTGGAACGAGGGCTCGGTGCTCGATGTCGAGGTTGATGAGGCGTTCAAGGAGTTCGAAGCCCGCTGGGAGATCGGCGGCTTCGCCTTCCTCGGCGCCTACTCCGACATCGCTCGCACGCCGGAGGCCAATCACGTGGCTGCCGACTTCGTCAAGCAGAAGATCCGCGAGACGGTCCAAGACCCCGAGGTGGCCGATCGCCTCATCCCCACCACCTACATCGGCTGCAAGCGGCTGGTGCTAGACACCGATTACTTCAAGACATTCAACCGCGACAACGTCACCCTGGTGGACATCAGCGAGAACGTCATCGACGAGATCACCCCCGACGGCGTGCGGCTCACCGACGGCACCCGCTACGACCTCGACGTGATCGTGTTCGCCACCGGCTACGACGCCATGACCGGCTCGCTGCTCCGTATCAACATCCAAGGCCGGGGCGGGCTTCCTTTGGCCGAGCAGTGGTACGCCGGGCCCCGCACCTACCTGGGCTTGGGGGTGCCCGACTTCCCCAACATGTTCACCATCACCGGCCCGGGCAGCCCCTCGGTGTTGGCCAACATGATTGTGTGCATCGAGCAGCATGTGGACTGGATCGGCGACTGCATCGATTACATGCGGGCCAACGGCCACCGCCACATCGAAGCCACCGAGGAGGCCACCGAGGCCTGGGTGGACCACGTGAACCTGGTGGCCAGCTACACGCTCTACCCCACCTGCAACTCTTGGTACTTGGGAGCCAACATCCCCGGCAAGACCCGGGTGTTCATGCCCCTGCCCGGCTTCCCCGACTATGCCGAGAAGTGCGAGCAAGTGGCCGCCGCCGGGTATGAGGGGTTTGCGCTCATCCCGTCGTAGCCATCGCCTACCTCCTGGTCCAATGACCGAACACCGCATCGGGCTGACCCTGGCCGAATCCACGTCACCGCCGGTGGCCCGGCCTTACGATCCCGGTGCCCCCAATGTGCTGGTGGTCGTGCTGGACGACCTTGGTTTCGCCCAGTTGGGGTGCTACGGGTCCGACATCGACACCCCCAACCTCGACCGCTTGGCGGCCCGGGGCCTGCGGTTCACCAACTTCCACACCACCGCTATTTGCTCTCCCACTCGGGCCTGCCTGCTCACCGGTCGGAATCACCATCGGGTGGGGGTGGGGATGCTCACCGACCTGCCCATCAATTTCCCCGGCTACAAAGGCCAGATCCCCGACTCGGCTGGGACATTGGCCCAATACCTGGGCGCGGAGGGCTGGGCCACCTTTGCGGTGGGGAAGTGGCATCTCACTCCCCGCGACCAGCGAGCCGCCGGGCCGTATCACACCTGGCCCACCGGGGTGGGCTTCGATCACTACTACGGCTTCCTCAACGGGCAGACCAACCAGTGGACGCCCCAGCTCATCCGGGATCAAACCTATATCGAGCCCCCGGCCGGCCCTGAGGACGGATACCACGTTGACGCCGATCTGGCCGATCAGGCTATCGACTACGTGCGGGAGTTGCGGTTGGCCGACCCTGATCGCCCGTTTTTGATGTGGTACGCCACCGGCACCCCCCACGCTCCCCATCATGCGCCCCCAGAGTGGATCGACCGCTACGCGGGGAAATTCGACCGGGGCTGGGACGTGTGGCGCGAAGAAGTGCTGGCCCGCCAGAAGGAGATGGGGGTAATCGCACCCGATGTGGATCTGTCGGAGCGTCCCGAGTGGGTTGAGGCCTGGGCTGACGTGGACCCCGACCGCCAGCGGCTGTATGCCCGCATGATGGAGGTGTACGCCGGGTTCTTGAGCCATTTCGACCACCACATCGGCCGGGTGCTCAGCTATCTGGACTCCACCGGCGAGGCCGACAACACCGTGGTGGCGTTGATCTCTGACAACGGCGGCTCAGCCGAAGGGGGACCCCACGGCACCTGGAACCAGCTCCGCCACGTCATCAGCGACGATGAAGACGACATGGAGCTGGAGATGTCCCACTACGACGACCTGGGCGGGTTCCGCTCCTGTGGGCACTACCCGTGGGGCTGGGCGCTGGCCGGCAACACCCCCTTCCGGCGGTGGAAGAAATACACCTTCGAAGGCGGCGTGCGCGACCCGTTGATCTTGACTTGGCCGGCCGGGATCGCCGCTCAGGGTGAATTGCGCCACCAGTACTCCCACGTGACCGATGTGATGCCCACGATTTTGGACCTGGCCGGGGTGCAGCCTCCGGCCGAATTCGGCGGAGTGGAGCAGATGTCGTTCGACGGCGTCAGCATGCGCCCGATCGTGCTGGACGATGATCCCGACGCCGCCCGCACCAGCCAGTACTACGAGTGCTGGGGCAGCCGGGCCATGTACCACGAGGGGTGGAAGGCGGTCACCAACCATGTCAACCAGCTCACCTCCGCCGACCGAGACGCCATCGTCGGCAGCCTCGATTTCGCCGAGGACGAGTGGGAGCTGTTCGACACCGTGGCCGATCCCATCGAGTCGCACAACCTGGCCGACACCCATCCGGAGAAGCTGGCCGAGATAGTCGCGCTGTGGGACGCCGAGGCCGATCGCAACGGGGTGCTGCCCCTCGACGACACCGCGGTCAATCGCATCGCCCACATGTATGTCCCTTGGATGTCGCTGCGGCCCCGCTACGACTTGGTGCCGGGCGACAGTGTGCACGAAGCGGCCGGGCCGTTGCAGTTCGGCGGCTACCGGGCCGTGGCCGCCTTCCCCGACGGCGTGCCCGAGAACGCTGAGGGCATCATCTGCGAGCAAGGCGACTGGATCTCAGGCTGGGCGTTGTTTTTGGCCGACGGTGAGCTCCGCTGGGTGGCGGTGGTTAGCGGTGTGGAATACCGAGCAACCGCACCCGTTCCAACCGGAGCGCGCTTTTTGGGGGCGGTGTTGGCCCCGACCGACGACGGCCTGTTCACGGTGATGCTCACTGCCGACGACGTCGAAATCGGCCAAGGGGCCAAACCGGTGCCGTTGCCCACAAACTGGGCGGCCGACGGAGCGTTTCTCCATGTCGGCTATAGCCGCCCCTTCCCGGTGTGCGACGACTATGAGCCGCCTTTCGAAGCGCCCGAGGCCCTAGCCTCGCTGGTCATCGAGACCGGCCAGCTGCCCCCCTTTGACTTCGAAGCCGAGATGGCCCACGCCATGCGCCACCAATGACGGATCAACGCATCGGGCTCACCCTGGCCGAATCCACATCACCGCCGGTGCCGCGGCCTTACGACCCCGATGCCCCCAATGTGCTGGTTATCGTGCTTGACGACCTCGGCTTCGCCCAGCTGGGGTGCTATGGCTCCGACATACACACCCCAAATCTCGACCGCTTGGCGACCCGGGGTCTGCGGTTCACCAACTTCCACACCACTGCGATTTGCTCGCCCACCCGGGCCTGCCTGCTCACCGGGCGCAATCACCATCGGGTAGGCATGGGGTTGGTTCCAGACTTGCCCATCAACTTCCCCGGCTACACCGGCAGGATCCCCGACTCGGCCGGGACCTTGGCCCAGTACCTGGGCGCCGAGGGCTGGGCCACCTTCATGGTGGGGAAGTGGCATCTAACTCCCCGCGACCAGTTGGCCGCCGGTCCGTATGACAAATGGCCCACTGGTATGGGCTTCGACCACTACTACGGGTTCATCAACGCGGAGACTAACCAGTGGACCCCTCAGCTCGTCCGCGACCAGACCTACATCGAGCCTCCGGCCACCCCCGAAGAGGGATACCACCTCGATGCCGATCTGGCCGATCAGGCCATCGACTACCTGCGCAACCTGCGGCTGGCCGACCCCGATCGTCCGTTCATGATGTGGTACGCCACCGGCACCCCCCATGCCCCCCATCAGGCGCCCCCGGAGTGGATCGACCGCTACGCCGGGAAGTTCGACCGGGGTTGGGACGTGTTGAGAGAAGAAGTGCTGGCCCGTCAGAAGGAGATGGGGGTCATCGCGCTCGATGTGGATTTGTCGGAGCGGCCCGAATGGGTCGAGGCCTGGGCTGACGTGGACCCCGATCGGCGACGGCTGTATGCCCGCATGATGGAGGTGTACGCGGGGTTCGTGAGCCACGCCGACCACCACATCGGCCGATTGCTCGACTACCTGGAATCCACCGGCGAAGCCGACAACACCGTTATTGCCTTTATCTCTGATAACGGCTCTTCGCCAGAGGGCGGGCCCAACGGCACTTGGAACCAGCCCCGCCACTACATCAGCGACGAAGCAGACGACCTGGAGTTGGAGCTAGCCCATTACGACGACTTGGGCGGGTTCCGCTCCGCAGGGCACTACCCTTGGGGGTGGGCGCTGGCCGGGAACACCCCCTTCAGGCGGTGGAAGCGGTACACCTTCGAGGGCGGAGTGCGCGACCCTCTGATCCTCTCCTGGCCGGCTGGAATCGCGGCGCGGGGCGAACTACGCCATCAGTACAGCCACGTGACCGATGTGATGCCCACCATTTTGGACCTGGCCGGAGTGCAGCCCCCTTCGGCATTTGGCGGAGTGGAGCAGATGTCGTTCGACGGCGTCAGCATGCGCCGAATCGTGGATTCGGATGATCCCGAGGCCGCCCGCACCAGCCAGTACTACGAGTGCTGGGGCAGCCGGGCCATGTACCACGAGGGGTGGAAGGCGGTCACCAACCACGTCAGCCAGTTCACCGCGGCCGACCGGGACAACATCATCGGCAGCCATGATTTCGCCGACGACCAGTGGGCGCTGTTCGACACCGTGGCCGATCCCATCGAGGCGAACAACCTGGCCGACACCCACCCCGAGAGGCTGGCCGAGCTGGTCGAGTTGTGGGACGCCGAGGCCGATCGCAACGGGGTGCTGCCCCTCGACGACACCCAGGTCAACCGCATCGCCCACATGTATGCCCCCTGGATGTCGATGAGGTCTCGCTATGAGCTGGTCCCTGGCGACAAAGTGCATGAGACCGTCGGGCCGTTGCAGTTCGGCGGCTACCGCGCCGTGGCCGCTTTCCCCGACGGCTTGTCTGAGAACGCTGAAGGCATTATCTGCGAGCAGGGCGACTGGATCTCAGGCTGGGCGCTTTTCTTGGCCGACGGCGAACTCCGCTGGGTAGCGGTGGTACACGGTCGGGAATATCGGGCTGCCGCCGCCACCCCGACCGGGGCGCGCTTTCTGGGAGCGGAATTGTCCCCCACCGACGGTGGCCTGTTCACGGTGACGCTCACCGCCGATGATACCGAGATCGGTCGGGGCGCCGAACCATTGCCCCTGCCCACCTCCTGGGCCCCTGACAGCGCCTTTCTCACCGTGGGCTATGGGCGCCCCTTCCCGGTGTGCGACGACTACCAGCCGCCGTTTGAGGCACCCGAGGCCCTGGTCTCGTTGGTCATCGAGACCGGCCAACCGCCCCCCTTCGACTTCGACGCCGAATTGGCCCACGCCATGCGCCACCAATAGCCGTGTACTCCTCCCGGCGCTGCTTCCACCGTCTGCGAGGGGTTCGCGTCGTAGCCATCGCCTATCTTCTGACCTCATGACGGAACACCGCATCGGCCTCACTCTCGCCGAGTCGACATCGCCGCCGGTGCCGCGACCCTACGATCCCGATGCCCCCAATGTGCTGGTGGTCGTGCTGGACGATCTCGGCTTCGCCCAACTGGGGTGCTACGGGTCCGATATCGACACCCCCAACCTGGATCGCCTGGCCGGCCGGGGGATGCGGTTCACCAACTTCCACACCACCGCGGTGTGCTCGCCCACCCGAGCATGCCTGCTCACCGGTCGGAATCACCACCGGGTGGGGGTGGGGATGCTCACCGACCTGCCCATCAATTTTCCCGGCTACAACGGCCAGATCCCCGATTCGGCCGGGACCTTGGCCCAGTACCTGGGTGCCGAGGGCTGGGCCACCTACGCGGTGGGGAAGTGGCATCTCACTCCCCGCGACCAGCGAGCCGCCGGGCCCTACCACACCTGGCCCACCGGGGTCGGGTTCGACCACTACTACGGGTTCCTCAACGGGGAGACCAACCAGTGGACGCCTCAGCTCGTCCGCGGCCAGACCTATATCGAGCCGCCGGCCACCCCCGAGGAGGGTTACCACCTCGACGCCGATCTGGCCGACCAAGCCATCGACTACCTACGGGGCTTGCGGCTGGCCGACCCCAATCGGCCGTTCATGATGTGGTACGCCACCGGCACCCCGCACGCCCCCCATCAGGCGCCCCCGGAGTGGATCGACCGCTACGCCGGGCAGTTCGACCGGGGCTGGGACGTGTGGCGCGAAGAAGTGCTGGTCCGCCAGAAGGAAATGGGGGTCATACCGGGTGACGTCGACTTGTCGGATCGGCCTGAGTGGGTGGAGCCCTGGGATGAGGTGGACTCCGATCGCCAGCGGCTGTATGCCCGCATGATGGAGGTGTACGCCGGGTTCTTGAGCCACGCCGACCACCACATCGGCCGGGTGCTCCGCTACCTGGAGTCGACCGGCCAGGCCGACAACACCGTGGTGGCTCTGATTTCCGACAACGGCACCTCAGCCGAAGGCGGGCCCAACGGCAGCTGGAACCAGATCCGCCACTACATCAGCGACGAAGCAGACGATCTGGACCTGGAGCTGTCGCACTACGACGACCTCGGCGGGTTCCGCTCGTCCGGGCACTACCCCTGGGGGTGGGCGCTGGCCGGCAACACCCCCTTCCGGCGGTGGAAGCGGTACACCTTCGAGGGCGGCGTGCGCGATCCGTTGATCCTCTCCTGGCCGGCCGGAATCGCGGCGCGGGGCGAGCTGCGCCACCAGTACAGCCACGTGACCGACGTGATGCCCACGATCATGGACCTGGCCGGGGTGCAGCCCCCGGCCGAATTCGGCGGGGTGGCGCAGATGTCGTTCGACGGCGTCAGCATGCGCCAGATCGTGCTGGACGATGATCCCGACGCTGCCCGCACCAGCCAGTACTACGAGTGCTGGGGGAGTCGGGCCATGTACCACGAGGGTTGGAAGGCGGTGACCAATCACGTCAACCAGCTCACTGCTGCCGAGCGGGAAGCCATCATCGGCAGCCACGACTTCGCCGACGACCAGTGGGAGCTGTTCGACACCGTGGCCGATCCCACCGAGTCGCACAACCTGGCCGACACCCACCCCGAGAAGCTGGCCGAGATGATCGAGCTGTGGGACGTCGAGGCCGACCGCAATGGGGTTTTGCCCTTAGACGACACCTCGGTGAACCGCATTGCCCACATGCTGGCCCCCTGGATGTCGCTGCGGGATCGGTACGACTTGGTCCCCGGCGACAAGGTTCACGAGGCCTCCGGGCCATTGCAGTTCGGCGGCTACCGGGCGGTGGCCACTTTCCCCAATGGCCTTACCGCCGGGGCGTCGGGAGTCATTTGCGAACAGGGCGACTGGATCTCGGGCTGGGCCCTGTTCTTGGCCGACGGCGAGATCCGCTGGGTGGCAGTGGTGAACGGTAGGGAATACCGGGCGGCCGCCGCTGTCCCGACGGGAGCCTGCTTTGTGGGTGCAGTGGTAGCGCCGACCGACGGCGGCTTGTTCACGGTCACGCTTACTGCTGACGATGCCGAGATTGGCCGGAGTGAAAACCCAGTGCCCCTGTCGATGAACTGGGCCCCCGACGGCGCGTTTCTGACTGTGGGGTACGGCCGTCCGTTCCCTGTGTGTGACGACTACAGCCCTCCCGCCCCTGCACCTGGTGGCATGGCCACCTTGACCATCGACACTGGTCAGCCCCCACCATTCGACTTCGACGCCGAGATGGCCCACGCCATGCGCCACCAATAGCCATGTATCCGTCCCGACGCTTCGGCTACAGCGACGACCCCTGGTTCCGCATCGGGGGATACCCGGTGTCAACCACCGCCTTTGTGGTCGGCCTCGGCGTGATCTCCATGATCATTTGGGGAATCGAGGGCCGATTTGGTCCGATCTTTGGTGGATTGGTGCTGTTTTCACAGGACTACTCAACCTCACGTGGAAGTGTCTTGGAGGGAGACATCTGGCGGCTGGTCACTTGGCCGATCCCCAACGAACCCCATTTCTGGACGATCATTTTGTTCGCCATCTTTTACATGCTGGGTTCCCAGATCGAGTCCCTGTTAGGGCGCTGGCGATTCGCGTTCTTCCTCATCGCCCTTACGGTCATTCCTGCCGTAGTTGTCACCGCGCTGGAAGCTCTAACCGGGGTCGACGGCTGGGTGGCTGGCTTGCGCATGGTAGAAGTCGGGGTGTTGGTGGCCTTTGCCGCCCAGTACGCCCACGCCCGGTTCTGGCCTGGCATTCCTGGCTGGGTGATCGCCGTGGTAATTGTCGGACTCGATGCCATTCAATTCCTCGGTATACGCAACTGGTTCGCCTTGATCATCTTGGCCTGCACCGTGGCGGTGGCCCTGCTCGGCATTCGGGCGTTCGGCTACGCCACCAACCTGACGTGGATCCCGAAGCTGTCTTTGGCGTCCTCGTCGGGCCAATCATCATCGGGAGGTCGTGAGCCGAGGTCCCGCCGCCGGTCACGCAGCCGGGACCACCTGCGGGCCGTTCCGATGTCTGACGAAAAGGTCAGCCCCGAAATCGACGCCCTGCTCGACCAGGTATCCAGCCAAGGCCTCGACAGCCTCACCCGCAAGCAACGCAAGCAGCTCGAGGCCCACGCCCGCCGCCTCCGCCGCCGCCGCCGTTGAAGGCCAGTCAACAATCCGCGAAGAGTCTCTAGCGTTCAGGCCTGGTTTGGTTTAGGGTGTTGCTCCACAGGCGGGTCGGCGCGCGTGGTGGCGGGCCGGGCTTCATTGCAATTGGAGGGATACCAATGAGAGAGCGAAACCTTTGGCGGGTACTTTTGTCCGTTTTCTTAGTTTTTGGGCTGGTGGTTGCTGGTTGCGGCAACGACGACGACGACGCTCCGGATGCAGGGCCGGCACCGGAAGAGGAGGCGCCGGACGCCCCCGATGCGCCTGACGCCCCCGATGCGTCTGATGATGGTGAGGCGCCGGAGGATATGCCTGAGGAGATGGCTATGCCCGGTGAGGGTGTGACGGTGAGGATGGCTCGGGCGAATTGGTCGACTGGTTATATGCAGGCGGCGATTTA